>CAMDAL010000062.1 GCA_945888565.1 Devosia equisanguinis
CTGCCGGCACCTCCCCCGCACGCGAGAGAGGATGGATGTGGCACCGCAGCGGGCCACTAGGGGGGGGAGCAACGAGCCCAAACTTCTCGCGACTCGCCCGAGGTTAGGGCGTCAACCTCGGGCGGAATGGGCGTTTCATTAAGCCATCATCGTTAGTCACGGAGTGAGTGTTCAAGGATAGAACCCATGGCATTGCTCTGGATTGCCGTAAGTCTGGCGCTCCTGCTCACGGCATTCCGAGCTTTGTTCGGCAAGCACGGCTGCCTGGACAGCTTTGCTTTCGCGGTTCTGGTGACGGTCGCAATCGTTATTGCTTGGTTCGTTCTGGCCTTTGCGATGTGGGACTCGTCACAGAGAAACAATCCACAGCCCGCCAATGTGGGGACTTGGTCTCGACAAGAGTAACGCGCACGAGGCAGGCGGGAGAGGATGGATGTGGGCGCCGCCTCGACACAGGGACGCCTTCTCCCGCCTGCGGGGGAAGGTGCCCGGCAGGGCGGAAGGGGGGAGCAACGAGCCCGACCTTCAGCAACTGGCCCGCACAAGGGGTGTGGGGCGTTACTCAGCTACGTAGTCGCCAGGCCTCGGTTCGGTATTCCGCGGCCACCCAAATACTCTGTGCAACACCAAATCGATGCCAGAGCAAAGGGGAGGCCAGTCAACTTCGCATCCATTAAACTCGATACTGCAATCCGCAATCGAGCATCCGTTTGCTCCGGATTCGATGTCCTCGGCACTGCAGTCCAAAGCCTTTGGGGCAGGTATTGAACGACTGCACGACATCGCTAAAGCGGGAGTTGCAACGACGTGGCACAGCAATATGAGTGCCCAGAACAACTGCCGTCTATTCGCCATGATGTCTCCAAGGCCGGTTCCGCCAACTAATGGACGCTGAGCATGCCTTGGCAAGCCCCATAAACAACCGTAGGGCGTGGTCCCCCTCACAACACCGGCGTCACCGGCCCCGGCGCATCCTTGTGCAGCAACCCGTCCGCCTTCAACTCATCCCACAGCGCATCGGGTATCCCCAGCCGATACCCTTCGAGATTGTCCCGGAACTCCGCAACATTGGAGAACCCTGGAATGATGGCCGTGATCGCGTCATGCCCGAGCGGAAAGTTCAGCGCCGCCCGGATCAGCGTCGTCCCATGCTTCCTGCACAGCACCTCGATCCGTCGCGTCTTCTCGATCATCTCAGGGCTCGCCTGCGCATAGTCGTAGACCGCGTTCGGCACCGGCCCGGTGGCAAGGATGCCGCTGTTGAGCGGCGCCCCGTCGACGATCGCCACGCCCTCCCGCTTCACCCGCGGCAGCAGCGTATCGATCACCTCCTGGTCGAGCAGCGTGTAGCGGTTGGCGAGGAGGAAGATGTCGAAGCGTCCGTGGTTCATCAGCTCGTTGATGATCTGCCACTCGTTGACCCCCGCGCCGATGGCCCGCACGGCGCCACTCTCCCGCAACTCGGTGAGGGCACGGATTCCGCCCCCTTCGAGCGCCTGCCGCATCGTCTCCTCGTGCCGGTCCCTCTGGCTGAACCACCCGAGATCGTGGAGGAACAGGATGTCGATCCGCTCCAGCCCCAGCCGCTGCAGCGATTGCTCAAAACTCTTCATCACCCCCTCATGGGTGAAGTCGAACACCGGCCGGAAGGGCAGGGCACTGGCGCTGCCGTGGCGCTGCATCGCATATGCGCGATCGGGCACCAGCAGCCGGCCGACCTTGGTCGAGAGCACATACTCATCCCGCGGCTTGTCGCGCAGGAAATCGCCGATCCGCCGCTCCGACAGCCCCGAGCCGTAGAACGGCGCCGTGTCGAAATACCGGATGCCCGCATCCCATGCCGCTTGCAGCACCTCGCGCGCGCCCGCCTCGCTCGGCGCCCGCTTCAGGTCGCCGAGCGGCGCCCCGCCAAAGCCGATCCGGCTGATGTCGAGACCCGTACCGCCGACCGGCTGCTTCGGAATTAGCGCGTCGCCCATAGCAGCCCCCGATGCAGGATGGTCTTGATCTTCGGGTTGTCGAGCTCGGCCGGCTTGTGCCCGAGCGCCGTGTAGAACACCCGCGCCTTGCCATAGACCGTCTTGAACACCACCGGGATCTGCACATTGGCCTTCCAGCTCGCGTGCTCGCCCGAAAACGTCGTCGTCGCCAGCACGTCGACCGCCGGATCGACATGCATGTAGTACTGCTCCGACCGGTGCGGGAAACTGCCGATCCCTTCCATGATCGGGTCATGGAAGCTCTTCGTATCCACCCGGTAGTCGATGATGTCGCCCGGATGCGTCGCAAACGTGCAGGCCGCCATGAAGCGGAAGCGCGCGTTCGCCTGGAACGTCGTCGCCAGCCCATGGTGGAACGCCGCCAGCCCCGTGCCCGCCTCGATCCCGGCGCAGAACCGGATCGTCGTTTCGCGATCGAGCTCGCCGCCGGTAATCTGCGGCACCACGAGATCATAGTCCGCCGCGTCGCCGAGCGCCTGGTAGTCCGGCGTGACGGTCACGTCGAACCCTTCCGCGGCCAGCATCTGGCGAACGATCTCCGCACCGGCCTCGGGCTCATGCAGCTCGAGCCCGCCCCAGACGATCAGGGCACGCTTCATGATAATCCTCCCATTATTTTGTTCGGACCTGAACAAATCAGGGGGGCATTGGCAAGCCCTCGGGATCAGCCTTCGGCCGCCCAGCTTGGAAAAGGATCGGGCAGGCTGGTCCATGCCGCAGGTTCGAATCTGCGGGCGGGGATCAGGCAGGCATCGAGGGCCCGGCGGATAGCCGCTTCCTCCATCGGGTCGGTGCCGATGAACACCAGTTCCTGCCGGCGATCGCCCCACACGGGGTCGAAATACCCTTCCATGGCCGCCCGCCAGTCCTCATTGGCTGGCCAGCGCTCCTGCGGCACCGACGACCACCACAGCCCGCGCCGGCTGGTGCGCACCAACGCTCCTGCCTGGCTCAGTTCGCCCACGTGGTGCGGTCGCGTGGCCAGCCAGAAGAAGCCCTTGGCGCGCACCACGCCCGGCCATGGCTGGTTGATGAAGCCATCGAGCAGGGCCGGGTTGAACGGCCGCCGGGCCCGGTAGACGAAGGAGCGGATGCCGTATACCTCCGTCTCTGGCACGTGGTCCCTGAACCCGTTCAGTTCCTTGAACCACAGCGGGTTCTCCATCGCCCGGTCGAGGTTGAACAGCCCGGTATCGAGCACCTCTTCCAGTGGCACCCGGGCGAAATCCGTCTCGATGATCCGCGCCACCGGGTTCAGCGCCTTGATGATCGAGCGCGCTGCACCCCGGTCGGCGGGGCTGGCCGTCGATACCTTGTTGAGGACGATGACGTCGGCGAACTCGATCTGCTCGACCAGCAGGTCGACAAGCGCCCGTTCATCTTCGGGTCCCATCGTCTCGCCCCGATCGCGCAGGAAATCGCTCGAGCCGTAGTCCTTCAGCAGGTTGGCGCAATCGACAACCGTCACCATGGTGTCGAGGCGGGTGATGTCGGCAAGCGAGACGCCCGCCTCGTCCCGAAAGTCGAACGTGGTGGCGACCGGAAGCGGCTCGGCGATGCCGGTGCCTTCGATCAGCAGGTAGTCGTATCGGCCCGCCTCGGCGAGCCGTCGCACCTCGGTCAGCAGGTCGTCCCGCAGCGTGCAGCAGATGCAGCCGTTCGACAGTTCCACCAGCTTCTCATCGGTTCGGCTCAGGTTGGCGCCGCCATCGCGGACGAGTTCGGCATCGATATTCACCTCGCTCATATCGTTGACGATCACCGCCACCCGCCGTCCGGCGCGGTTGTTCAGGATATGGTTCAGCAAGGTGGTCTTGCCGGCGCCCAGAAAGCCGGACAGCACGGTGACAGGGAGCTTGGTCATGGTTCTTCCGCACACTCAGATGACGTAATGTTATTACGTAACAAGCGGTGATGTGCAATGGGGTAGTGGACCCAACGGACCGGGGGCAAACGCACGGCCTTGGAAAAACTCAACCCAACTTATCCCCGCTGCTCCCACCCATGCGATTCTCCTCCCGTCACCAGCAGGGCGGGCGCTCGCGACGAACGGACGGCAGGGGACATCGAGGGTCACGGGGGTCGCCCCGTGGCGGGCCGCGGTGCTGAGCAACCGGCCGCTGGTGAGGCCGAGTTCTGCCGGACCATCGGGCAGGCTACCGGGAGGGCTGGCGCGACCGTTCCCTTTGCACCCCCGTCTAAACCGACCTCGATAGACCGGCGGGGCAAAAGTCTCGCTAATACTGCGGACTAACCGCGTCTGGGGCTCAGCCCCGCCGGTCCCCGCCCATCCATCAACCCGAGGCCGCAAGGCCCGCGGGCGCTTCATCGCGTTCGTATGGGAGCACAACGTCGCCGGGGGTCTTCCCCCGTGACAACGGGGGAAGGGGACCATGCGAAGCATGGTGAAGGGGGCGGCACCAGCACCACGCCCACATGATTAGGTTCGTTCACTCGCTCGCGAGCGCCACCACCGGATCGAGGCGGGCCGCACTGCGCGCCGGCATGAACCCGAACCCCACCCCAATCAGCGTCGAGGAAACGAAGGCCGCAATGATCGTTGTCGGCGAGTAGATGAAGCTCAGCCCGCTCACCAGTTGCCCCACCCCGAACCCGATCGCCAGCGACAGCCCGACGCCGATCGCCCCGCCGAGCAGGCACACCAGCACCGCCTCGATCAGGAACTGCTGCATGATGTCGCCTTGCCGCGCCCCGACCGCCATCCGCACGCCGATCTCCCGCGTCCGCTCGCGCACCGAGACCAGCATGATGTTCATCACCCCGATGCCGCCCACCACCAGCGAGATCACCGCGATGGCCGAAATCAGCAGCGTCAGCGTCTGCGAGGTCGACTGGATCGTCTCGCGGATCGTGTCGGTATTCTGCAGGTTGAAGTCGACCGTGCCGTGCCGCTGTTCCATCAGCGCCTGGATTGACGCCTGCGCCTCGGTGATGTCGGCGTCGTCCGCCACCCGCACGGTGATCGACGACAGCCAGCTCTGCCCGAGGATGCGCGACATTGCCGTCGTATACGGCATCCACACGCTGATCGAGTTCGAGCCTGGCCCGAACGTGTTGGTGCTCGCCGCCACCACGCCGATGATCCGCACCGGCACGTTGCCGATGATGATCACCTGTCCGATGGCGTCCTCGCCATTGGTGAACAGCGTATCCCGCGCCTTGCTGTCGATCACCGCGTCCTGGCTCAGCGCCGAGACGCTGTCCTCGTCGAACGCCGCGCCCTCGACGAAGCTGCGATTGTTGACCCGGAAGAAGTCCGCGCCCACGCCCACCACCTGCGCCGTCGCCGACACGCTGCGGTACCGCACCGTGCCGTTCGCCGAGACCTGCGGCGTCACGCTGTCGGCGTATTCCTCGGCCGCGATGGCGGTCGCATCGGCGGGCACCAGCGTCCGGATGTTCGATCGCCGGTCGGCGGCGCTCGCACCGGGCAGCACGTTGATCGTGTTGGTGCCGATCGAGCTGATCCGCTCCAGCACCGCCTGCTGGCTGCCCTGTCCCAGTGCCACCACCGACACCACCGAGGCGATGCCGATGATGATGCCTAGCATGGTGAGAAACGTCCGCAGCCGGTGCGACGACAGCGCCCTCAGCGCCATGCCGAACGCCTCGCCGGTCCGGTCGAGCGCCTCGCGCCAGCGCGGAATCCGCTTGATCGGATGGACCGCCTTCTCGACGGGAGCCGCAGCATCGGCCGCTCGCCGGTCCGACACGATCACCCCGTCGGAAATCTCGACGATCCGCTCCGCCTGCGCCGCGATCGCCGCGTCGTGCGTCACGATGATGATCGTATGACCCTCGGCGTGCAACTCGCGCAGCAGCGCCATCAACTCCCTGCCGCTCTTGGAATCGAGGGCCCCGGTCGGCTCGTCGGCGAGAATGATGTCGCCGCCATTGACCAGCGCCCGCGCCACGCTGACGCGCTGCTGCTGCCCACCCGACAGGGCGTTCGGCCGATGCGTCATGCGGTCGCTGAGCCCCAGCCGGTCGAGCAGCCGCTCGGCCCGCTCCCGCCGCGCCGAACGGTTGGCGCCGGCATAGATCGCCGGCACCTCGACATTCTCGCGCGCATCGAGGTCGGGCAGCAGCTGGTAGCGCTGGAAGATGAAGCCGAAATACTCGCGCCTGAGCTCCGCCAGTTCGTCCGGCTTGAGTTTGCTGACATCGCGTCCCGCCAGCCGGTACGACCCGGTCCAGCCATTGTCGAGGCAGCCGAGCACGTTCATCAGCGTCGACTTGCCCGACCCCGATTGCCCGATGATGGCGACCATTTCGCCGGCATTGATGGTGAGGTCGATGTCCCGGAGGACGGTGATCGTCTCGGTGCCCGCCGGAAACTCGCGGCGCAGCTTTTCGATCTGGATGATTGGCTGGGTCATTCAGCCACCTCAGAACGGCGGGCCGCCTGCACCGCGGCCGCCTCCGCTCAGCAGGTTGCGCGTCCCGCCCCCCGATGCCGATCCGGCGCCGCCCGAGACCGTGCCGGATACGACCAGGTCGCCCTCGTTCAGCCCGTCTGTCACTTCGGCGGTAATCTTGTTGTTGAGCCCGACGGTGATCCGGCGCGGCTCCGCCGCTTCCTGCTGCGGGCTCCACACCGATACCGTGTAGTTGCCTTCACGATCCTTCCGCGACAGCACCGATGCCGGCACGGTCAGCACATCCTCGGCCGACTGCAGCACGATCGTCACCTGCGCCGTCATCGAGATGCGCAGCCGGTGGTCGGGGTTCTCGACGTCGAACAGCCCGTTATAGTAGATCGCGGTGCTGGAACTCGAACTGGCAGCGTCGTCGGCAATCGACTCCGGCGCCGGCTCCACCGCCCGCAGCGTCGCTTCGATCCGCGTGTCCGGGTCACCCAGAATGGTGAAATACACCTTCTGGCCCGGCTCCACCCGCGGCACGTCCGCCTCCGAGATCTCGGCCTTCACCACCATCCGGTCGAGGTTGGCGAGCTTCACGATGGTGGGCGATTCATTATTGGCGTTCACCGACTGCCCGACTTCCACCGCTACCGCCACCACGGTGCCATCCGCCGGCGCCACGATCTTCGTCCGGTCGAGGTTGAGCTTTGCCGAGTCGACGCTGAGATTGGCCTGCAGGATCTGCGCTTCCACCGCCTGCAGCTGCCCCTCGGCCGTCTGCACCGCCAATTGCGCGGTCTGCAGGTCGGCGTCCGAGATCAGCTTCTCCGGGTTCAGCTTCTCGGCCCGCGCCAGTGCGACCCTGGCCTGCGCCAGGCTCGCTTCCTGGATGGCCCGCTGCGCCTGGACATTGGCGAGCGAGGCCTCCGCGGCCTTCACCGCATTCTCCTGGTTGAGCGAGTCGATCTCGGCGATCACGTCGCCGGTCTTCACCTCGTCGCCGAGCGCGACGTTCAGCGTCTTGATCCGGCCGGAGACTTCGGCACCGACCGAAACCAGCGAACTGGCCTGAATCGTGCCCGAAGCGAGCACGGTTTCCTCGACGCTGCCGCGGGTCACCGGCACGGTGCGCGGCACCTCGTCCTCGGCCGTGCTTCCGAGCACGAAGTAGCCCGCCGCGCCGGCACCGAGCAGCACTACCAATGTCGTCGCGATCAGCCAGCGCTTCATCCCGTCACCTCGAACCCGTCTCGCCCGGCCCTACAGATAGGTGCGATGACCGCCAAATGCCCGTTAGGGCTTGGTAAGGTGGATGAACTCTTGGACAGATTGTTCCGGCTAGATCTGGCTCAGCCCGTAGTCGAGATCCCGGATCAGGTCGTCCGCATCTTCGAGTCCCACCGACAGCCGCAGCAGCCCCGGCGTGATCCCGGCCTCGAGCCGAACCGCCTCGGTGAAGCGCGCATGTGTCGTGGTGCCGGGGTGCGTGATCAGCGACTTGGCGTCACCGAGGTTGTTCGAGATCAGGATCACCGCGAGGGAGTCCGACAGCCTGAACGCCGCGTCCCGTCCGCCCTTCAGCGTCAGCGCGATCAGCGTCGAGCCGCTCGTCATCTGCCGCTTCGCCAGCTCGTACTGCGGATGCGAGGGATGGAAGGGGTACGAGATGCTCTCGATCTTGGGGTGATCAGCAAGGAAATCGGCCACCTTCGCGGCGCTCTCGGTCATCGCCTTGACCCGGATCGGCAGCGTCTCGATGCCCTTGAGCATGATCCAGGCGTTGAACGGCGACAGCGACGGTCCGGTCTGCCGCAGCAGCGTATGCACGTCGCCCTCGATCAGCGCCTTGCTCCCGAGCACGATGCCGCCCAGCGCCCGGCCCTGTCCGTCGATATGCTTGGTCGCCGAATAGGTCACGAGGTCGGCCCCAAGCTCCAGCGGCTTCTGGAACAGCGCCGTGGCGAACACATTGTCTACGATCAGCTTCGCCCCGTGTGCCTTGGCGATCTTGCTCACGGCCGCGATATCGACGAGTTCCAGCGTGGGATTGGTCGGCGTCTCGATGAAGATCAGCTTGGTGTTGGGCTGCATCGCTCGGGCGAAGTTCTCCGGGTCCCGGCCGTCGACCAGCGTCGAGGGCACGCCGAAGCGCGGCATCAGGTCCTCGACCACGTAGCGGCAACCGCCGAACAGCGCCCGCGAAGCGACGATATGGTCACCGGCCCGCACCTGGCTCATCACCGCGTTGGTCACCGCCGACATGCCGGTGGCGAACGCCCGCGCCGCCTCGGCGCCTTCGAGCAGCGCCATCCGGTTCTGGAACATGTCCATCGTCGGGTTGGCGAAGCGAGAATAGTTGTGGGCGCCCGGTATCTTGTTGAGGAACAGGTCCTCGGCATACTGCGAACTCGGATAGGCGTAGCCCGAGTTCATGAAGATGGCTTCGCTCGTCTCGTTGAATTCGCTGCGCTTGCCGCCGCCATGCACCATCTGTGTCGCCGCCGACAGGTTCTTCGGGTCGTTCAGCGGGTTGTTCGACTTCGACATGGCATCCTCGAAAACAACAAAAAGCCGGCGCGTGTTGAGCGGCCGGCTGCAAGGGTCCCTTTAGCGACTTGTTTTAGGTGGCTGCAATCAGACCGGCCAAATCACCACCATGACGTACAAACGCGTCACACGGGGGATATACGTCCGCAGGCGGCTTGGCGTCAATCGATCCGGTTGCTAACGAGAGCGTTGAAGAGTGCGGGGTAGGGCAGTGGATACCGATCTGTGGTCGAAGGGCGTATTTCCCGCCCGCTACATCGAGCGGCTGGCGAGCCACGGGGGCATCGTCGCGCCGACATTCGACTCCGACCAGGTACAGCCGGCGAGCCTCGACCTCCGCCTCGGTGACGTCGCCTACCGCATCCGCTCGAGCTTCCTGCCTGGCCCCGAGCACACCGTCGCCGACCGCATCGAGACGCTGACGCTGCATGAACTCGACCTCCGGCATGGTGCCGTGCTGGAACGCGGCTGCGTCTACCTCGTGCCGCTGCAGGAATCGCTGCGGCTGCCCGACAACATCTCGGCCGGTGCCAATCCCAAGAGCTCCACCGGCCGGCTCGACGTCTTCACCCGCGTCATCGGCGACCGCGCCCGCGGTTTCGACACGCTGCCGGCCGGCTACAAGGGGCCGCTCTACCTCGAGATCAGCCCCCGCACCTTCCCGGTCCGTGTCCGCACCGGCACGCGCCTCTCGCAGATGCGCTTCCGCGTCGGCGACAGCCGCCTCGATGCGCATGAGCACAAGACGCTCCACAACGTCGAAACCCTCGTCTTCGACGCCAACGCCGAGGTGGGGGACGGCGTCCTGCTCTCGATCGACCTCAAGGGCGCCGACCGCAACGGCCTCATCGGCTTTCGCTCAAAGCGCCACACCCCGGTCATCGATATGGACATCAAGGACACGCTCGATGTCCTCGATTACTGGGAGCCGTTGATCAATCGCGGCTCGGACGAGTTCATCCTCGATCCCGACGAGTTCTACATCCTCGTAAGCCGCGAAAGCGTCCACGTCCCGCCGGCCTATGCCGCCGAGATGGTGCCGTTCGATCCGCTGGTGGGTGAGTTCCGCGTTCACTACGCCGGCTTCTTCGACCCCGGCTTCGGCCACTCCGCCGCCGGGGGCACAGGCAGCCGCGCCGTGCTCGAGGTCCGCAGCCGCGAAGTGCCGTTCCTGCTCGGCCACGGCCAGACCATCGGCCGGCTGACCTACGAACGCCTCAGCGAGGCACCCGACCGGCTCTACGGCACCGGCGTCGGCTCCAACTACCAGGCCCAGACGCTCAAGCTATCGAAGCACTTCAAGCCGTTCGCTCTTTGAGCGGCTCGGTTGCCGGCGCCTCGGCTGGCGGATCGGGCGGGATCACTTCATCGCTGACGATCTTGCCGTGCTCGAGCTTGATCATCCGGGTGCAGAACTGCTTCATCAGGTCGGGCGAGTGCGAAGCGAGCACGAAGATGCTGGCCCGCGCCACGAAATCGCTCATCCGCTGTCGTGCTTTTTCCTGGAACGCAGCATCGCCTGCGCCCAGCACTTCGTCGACCAGCAGGATCTCGGGATGCACTGCCGTCGCCACCGCGAACAGCAGGCGCGTCGTCATGCCGGCCGAGTACGTCCGCACCGGCATCGCGAGGAACTGCCCGAGCTCGGTGAACTCCTCGATCCCCGGGATCGACGCCTCGGCTTCCCGCTGTGTCGCGCCGAGAAGCATCGCCATGCGCATGATGTTTTCGTAGCCGGTCAGCTCGGGGTCCATTCCGGCGCCAAGCCCGAACACCGTCGAAACCCGCCCCTCCACCGTCATCCGTCCGCGCGTCGGCCGGAAGATGCCGGCCATGGTCCGCAGCAGCGTCGTCTTGCCCGAACCGTTGTGGCCGATCAGCCCGATCCGGTCGCCATCCTTCAGGTCGAGGTTGATGTCGTCGAGCGCCGTGACCGTCGCCACCTGGCCCTTCGCCGCCGACACCCGCCCGCCGGTCGAGATCGAGACGATCTGCTTGCGCAGCGACTGGCTCGCCGCATTGTAGATCGGGTAGGCGACGCCTACGCCTTCGAGGTTCATCCGGGCCATCGGGTCACATCCAGTAAGGCAGGCGATAGGCGCGACTGCCGGTCATCCACAGCGATAGCAGCACCGTCACCGCCGTCAGCGCCAGCACGATCGCATAGCTGCCAAGGCTCGGGACGACCCCCAGCATCGGGTCGCGGATCACCCTTATATAGTGGGCGATGGGGTTGAACGTCATGATCGCCTCGGCCGCGCCGAGCTGGCCGGGACGGTAGATCACCGGCGACAGGAAAAACAGGATCGGGAAGAACGCGAGGATCAGCGGCTCAAGGTCACGGAACCGCGCCCCCAGGATGCCGACCAGCTGCATGATGGCGACGAGGTTTATCGACACGATCAGCAGCCCAGGCAGCGCCAGCAGGCTCGTCCACGAGTTGTACTGCGGGAAGATGATGAACACCGCCAGCACCACCACAAGGTTGTGCGCCAGGTTGATCAGGTGCCGGCCGAATGCTTGCAGCGTGATGAGGTAAACCGGCATGCGGATGTTCACCAGCATGGTCGCGTTCTTTACGAACATGCCGGGGCTTTCCGTCACCACGCCCGAGATGAACTGCCATACCACCAGCCCGACAGTGATCGAGGGGATGAAGCTCTCCATGTCCTGCTGCAGCAGGATCGACCAGATGAAGCCCATGCCCACCACGCCGACCGCTGTGCCGAGCACCAGCCAGATCGGCCCGAGCGTGCTGCGCCGGTAGCGCGCAACCGTCTCGCTCCACGCCAGGTAGATAGCCAGCTGGCGGCGCTTCCATGCGGCGGCCAGGTCGGCCGCTCCGTCTGCAATGCTGTTCACGAACACCTTCCGCAGCCTGCCGTCCCGCCGGGGTATATGTGCGCCGATGGCCACACTGCAAGCACGCACTGTTCAACAGGCCCATGCCGGAAAAGGTTGAGTTGCAGATCACTCGTGGGCTATCTCAGGCAACAGTTTCGTACCGGGATCGGATTATTGGCCATCGCCAGCCCGCCAGCCTTCAGCCTAGAGGCCTACCTGCGTTCGCTGGGCGGTCCTGACGCCCCAAGCACCTTCTCGGCGGAGTACCTCAACACGCACGCTCGCCGCTTCGACGAGACGACCCGGATGATCGGCGCCGGCCGGCGTGGCAAGCGGGCCATCGAGATCGGCGCAACCGACTACTTTCAGGTCGCGCTCGGCACCACCTTCGGATTTTCCGAAGTCTGGGGCAGCATCTTCTCCGACCAGGTTGAGCACAAGCTTTATCAGCGCGAGGTCGGGGCCGCCGGCCACAGCATCCGCTCCACCACGCTCAGCCTCGATGTTGAGCGCGAACTCTTCCCGGTCACCGAAGGATATTTCGACCTCGTGCTGTTCTGCGAGGTGCTTGAGCACATGGACATCGACCCGATGTTCGCTCTCGCCGAGTTCAACCGCATCCTGCCGGTCGGGGGGCAACTGGTCATCACCACCCCGAACTGCTGCTCGGCCCGCAACACCTGGAAGATCCTGCAGGGCTACCGCCCGCATTTCTTCATGCAGTACGAAAAGAGCCGCTCGCCCTACCGCCATAATTTCGAATACGACGTGCACGCCGCTAGACAGCTTGTCGAAGCGGCGGGCTTCCATGTCGATCGACTCTACACCGTCGACGTGTTCGAAGAGCCGGTTCCAGAAGCGCTTGATTTTCTCAAGCGCAACCATCTACCCACCGATAACCGCGGCGACGACATCTTCATTCTCGCCACCAAAGTCGGCTCTGTCATCGACCGCTGGCCCTATGGGATGTACGTATAGCAATGTTCAACCGCCTGCTGCGCCTTGCCCGGCGACTCCGTGCCCTGCCCGTGCAGGCGTACTATACGCTGTCGGGTTGGCGCTTCTCCGATCTGAAGTCCTATGTCGATCAGGCGATCGGCAGCGAAGCCGACGCCACTCTGGCACTGCTTGAATCGAAGGACATCGAAACCGGCCGGCCGGCGCGGCTCGCCGTCGTCACCTGCCTTCCGCCCGACGCGACCGGCATCGCCAATTTCACGCTGAAGCAGCTTTCCGAGATCGACGTTGCCGTCGACGTGTTCTCGCAGGTCCGCAGCGTGGCGCACTTCCTGCGTGTCCGCGCCATCTTCGCTGCCCACACCGGCAGCCGGGTGCGTCTGCATCCCATGGCCAGCCTGCTGTCGCGCGATGTAACTAACCGCTACGAGCGGCTGGTCTTCATGCTGGGCAACTCCCATCACAACCTCGAAGTCTATCACAGCATGGAGTCGCTGGCCGGGTTCGGTGCCGGTGACCGCATCGTCTGCCACCTGCACGATCCGTGCTGCCACAACGTGGTGCAATTGGGCAAAGGCCTCGAGCCCGGCCCCTACCTCGCCTATCTCGGGCGCCTCTACGACAACCCGGGGCTTCTCGCCAACTTCGGCTCCGAGAACTGGCAGGCCCACAAGGCAGCGGTGGATGCCGGCATTCTTGGCATCCGCACCCTGTTCGACGTCGGCGTCCGCCACTTCATCGTCAACTCCGAAGCCGCAGCGCGCATCGTCCACGAAGACCTGTCGCCGGCCGAGAGCGCCGAGGCGCGGGTCGATGTGCTTTACCACCCCGTCTTCGAACCAGAGGTTACGCGCCGCGAGGCCGAGCCGCACGATGGCAGCCTCGTCATCGGCAGCTTCGGCGCGCCCTCGGTCTCCAAAGGGACCAACATCCTCCTCGCCGCCGTGCAGGAACTGCGCCGTCGCGGGGTAAAGGCCCGGCTGATCATCGCCGGCTTCGACGCCAACTACTTCGCCGATGGCGAACTGGCCAAGCACGAAGACCGCAGCTGGCTCGAGCTCGCCGAACCCACCACCGAGCGCGAACTGCAGCTCGACATGCTGAAATGCGACATCGCCGTGCAGCTCCGTCGCTCCAATCTTGGCGAGTCGAGCGGCGTGGTGCCCACTCTGCTGGCGCTCGGCATCCCGACCGTCGTCTCCACCATCGGTGCCTTCGCCGAGTACGGCGACGCCGTCCAGACCTTCGAGGGCTACGACCCGGTGGCGCTGGCCGACCTGCTGCAGAACGGGGCCCGGGTCGATCCGTTCGCCATGCAGCGCTACGTCCGCGAGCACTCGCTGGCCGCCTTCAACGCCCGCTTCCTGTCCGTGCTGGGAATGGAGCCTGCGGTCGGCTCGGTGGCGCAGATCACCCCGCTGCGAGCTCAGCCCTGATCTCGGCGAGCCGGGCCGCCATCCGCGTCCCGATCGC
>CAMDAL010000063.1 GCA_945888565.1 Devosia equisanguinis
GGCGCTGACCACCTCGGAGACGCAGGGCGTCACCCGCATCGGCACAGCCGAGGCGCAGGTGGAAGAGGGCGGCCGCTACTTCATCCGCGGCAACGTCTTCGGCACCGACACCAACAAGACCGTCAGCGCCTTCGGCCTTTCCAATTCGGCTCCGGGAGCCGAGCCGGCTGGCGGCAGCCTGCCGATGCCGGATGGCGGTGCCATCACGGTGGCGACTGACGGCGCCTTCGAATGGTCGTCGGATACGCCATTCAACCACACGCGCGGGCCGCGCATCTTCTACGCCTCTGCCATCGCCCCGCGCTTCACCATCGACAACTACATCGAGGTGCTGACGGCGAGCGGCGTCGGGCGGTCGTTCATCAACTCGTTCACGGTGACGATCCCGGCGACGATCATCCCGATCCTGATCGCGGCGTTCGCGGCCTACGCGCTGGCCTGGATGCGGTTCCCGTTCCGGGGGCTGATCGTCGCGGTCGTGGTGGGGCTGCTGGTGGTGCCGCTGCAGATGTCGCTGATCCCGCTGCTCAGCCTCTACAACGATATCGCCAAGCTGTTCGGCGCCGATGACGGCAAGACCTATCTCGGCGTGTGGCTCGCCCACACGGCGTTCGGCCTGCCGCTCGCCATCTACCTGCTGCGCAACTACATGGCCGGGCTGCCGCGCGAGATCATGGAATCGGCCCGCATCGATGGGGCCAGCCACTTCAAGATCTTTACCACCATGGTGCTGCCGCTGAGTTTTCCGGCGCTGGCGTCGTTCTCGATCTTCCAGTTCCTCTGGGTCTGGAACGACCTGCTGGTGGCGATGGTGTTCCTCGGGGCACAGCAGGACAAGCTGGTGCTGACCGGCAAGCTGGTGAGTCTGCTCGGCTCGCGCGGCAACAACTGGGAAATCCTGACGGCGGGCGCGTTCGTCACCATCGTGGTGCCGCTGATCGTGTTCTTCGCCCTGCAACGCTACTTCGTGCGTGGCCTCTTGGCCGGCTCGGTGAAATAGGCCGCGGCGCGGCGACGTCGAACAAACACTGCGCCCCGGGGAGGGGTGCAAGAAGAGAGAAGCTCGGATGTCACACCTCAAGCTCACCGACGTTTCGAAGGACTACGGGCACGTCCAGGTGCTCAAGCACATCAACCTCGACATCGTGTCGGGCGAGTTCATGGTGTTCGTCGGCCCGTCGGGCAGCGGCAAGTCCACGCTGCTGCGCACCATTGCCGGCCTCGAGACCATCACCAGCGGCACGCTGGAGATCGACGGCGAGGTAGTGAACAACCGGGCGCCCTCGAAGCGCGGCATTGCCATGGTGTTCCAGAGCTATGCGCTCTACCCGCACATGAACGTCTTCGACAACATGGCCTATGCGCTCAAGATCGCCAACGAGAGCAAGGATGAGATCAAGCGCAAGGTCGAGGCCGCGGCCGAGACGCTGCAGCTGTCGAAATACCTGAAGCGGCTGCCCGGGCAATTGTCGGGCGGGCAGCGCCAGCGCGTCGCCATCGGCCGCGCCATCGTGCGCGACCCCAAGGTGTTCCTGTTCGACGAACCGCTGAGCAACCTCGACGCGGCGCTGCGCGTCGCCACCCGGCTGCAGATCGCCAAGCTGCACCAGGAAATGTCGAAGTCGACGATGATCTACGTGACCCACGACCAGGTGGAGGCGATGACGCTGGCCGACCGCATCTGCGTGCTGCGCGACGGCATGCTGGAGCAGGTCGGCACGCCGATGGAACTGTACGAGAGCCCGCAGTCGCTGTTTGTCGCCGGCTTCATCGGTTCGCCGAAGATGAACTTCTTCAACGGGGCGATTGCCGGGAAGTACGGCGCCGAGACGCTGGGCGTGCGGCCTGAGCACCTTGAAATCTCCGACCGCGAGGGCGCATGGTCGGGCAAGGTGATCCACCAGGAAAATCTTGGCTCTGACAACTTTGTCTATATCGACATGGGCGGCGAGGAGCCGGTAGTGGTGAGGGCCGACGGGGCCTCGCACTACACGACCGGGGCGCCGATTTCGATCGCGCCGATGGCTGACAAGACGTACCGTTTCGACAAGTCGGGGAAGCCGATCAAGGGATAGCCGCAGGGCCGGTTCCCGCAGTCACCACAGTTTCAAGGCCGGCAGCCACGCCGGCCTTTTCCACGACCGGCATCTTGCCGTCTCATTGATGCGGTCGAATGCTTCAACTATCCGATTTGTCGCGTCTCCGTGCCGGAACAGTCCGGACCCTTTCCCGAAGACGCTCTAGCCAAGGAGTGCCCGAATGCCGATCAGAGCCACCGTATGGGGCGAAAACGTCCACGAGCAGAAGAACAAGGCCGTTGCCGACAACTACCCGATCGGCATGCACGGGCAGATCGCCAAGCTGCTCGGCGAGGACAGCAACATCGTCGCCTCGACCGTGACGCTGCAGGATCCCGAGCACGGCATGACCGTGGCCAAGCTCGACGAGACCGACGTGCTGCTCTGGTGGGGCCACGCCGCGCACAAGGATGTCGATGACGCCATCGTCGAGCGCGTGGTCGAGCGCGTGTGGCAGGGCATGGGGCTGATCGTGCTCCACTCGGGCCACCATTCGAAGGTGTTCAAGCGCCTGATGGGCACGCCGGCGAACCTGCACTGGCGCGAAGCCGGCGAGCGCGAGCGCATCTGGGTGGTGAACCCGGGGCACCCGATCGCCAAGGGCCTCGGCGCGTATTTCGAGCTCGAGAACGAAGAGATGTACGGCGAGCCCTTCTCGGTGCCCGAGCCGCTGGAGACGGTGTTCGTGTCGTGGTTCCAGGGCGGTGAAGTGTTCCGCTCGGGCCTCACCTATCGCCGTGGCGCGGGCAACATCTTCTACTTCCGCCCCGGCCACGAAACCTACCCGACCTATCACGACGCCAACGTGGGCAAGGTGCTTCGCAACGCGGTGAACTGGGCGTTCAACGCCGACCGGCACGCCGAGCTGATGAAGGCGCCGAACACGCCGGTCGACAAGGCGATCGAGCACATTGTCGAGCGCGGCGCCAAGCTGTCGCATCACCCGAAGTAAGGGGCTCCCTATGCGGCTTCTCGTGGTTGGAACGGGCAACATGGCCGGGCTGCAGGTGCAGCGCGGCTGGAGCAGGATCGAGGGCGTGACGCTTGCGGGCGCCGTCGATCCGGTATCGGCCAACCTCGAGGCGTTTGCAGCGACCTATGGCGTGCCGAGAACGTTCGGCACGCTGGAAGAAGCGATTGCCTGGGGCGAGTTCGATGCGGCGACGGTCGTCGCATCGGACGCCTGGCACCACCCGCTGGTGATGCAGCTGATCGCGGCGAACAAGGCGATCTTCTGCGAGAAGCCGCTCGCCACCAACTACCCCCTGGCGATGGAGATGGTGGAGGCGGTGGAAGCTGCCGGCCTCATCAACATGGTCAACCTCACCTATCGCAATGTCGCCGAACTGCACGCGGCGCGGGCGCTGGTCGCCTCGGGCGCGCTGGGCGAGGTGAAGCATGTCGAGGCGAGCTACCTGCAGCACTGGCTGGCGCAGCGCGACTTCACCGACGAGGCGAACCTCGACGGACGCTGGCTGTGGCGGCTTTCGAGGGGGCACGGCTCGAACGGCACGCTGGGCGACATCGGCATCCACATTCTCGATTTCACCACGTTCGCGATCAACCAGCCGATCCGCGCGATGAACTGCCGGCTGCAGACCTTCCAGAAGGTGCAGGGTGACCGGATCGGCGAGTATGTGCTGGATGCCAATGACAGCTTCATCATCTCGGCCGAGTTCGGCAACGGGGCGATCGGCACGATTCACTCGTCCCGCTGGGCCTCCGGGCACTCCAACGACCAGAAGCTCCGCATCTACGGCAACAAGGGCGGCCTGGAGCTCAGCCATGGGCACTGGGGCTCGCTGCTGCGGGTCTGCACGGGCGAGGATGTCGCGACCTCGACCTGGCGCGACGTTGCCGCCGAGCCGGTAAAGACCAATTACGAGCGCTTTGCCGACGCCGTGCGAACGGGCCGGCAGGACGACCCGGACTTCCGCCACGCGGCGGAGCTGCAGAAGGTGCTGGATCTGGCGCTGGTCGCTGATCTCGACCGCAAGGAACACAAGGTTTAGCCGCCGGCACGCGGCTCACGACGGGCGGTGGTCGCCCGGGCAATCAGGACAGGACTGAAAATACGATGCGCATGCTCATCCTCGGCACCGGCGGTATGGCCAAGCAGCACGCCATCCACTTCGCTGCCATTGACGGTGTGACGGTGGTGGGTGGCGTGGACGTGGATCCCAACCGGCTCCAGGCGTTCAACACGACGCACAACATTCCCAATGGCTTCGCCTCGCTCGATGCAGCGATCGCCTGGGGGGAGTTCGATGCGGTGGCCAACGTGACCCCGGACTCGATCCACCATGCCACGTCCATTGCCGCACTGAAGGCGGGCAAGCACGTGTTCTGCGAAAAGCCGCTCGCCACCGATGCGATCAAGGCGTTCGAGATGGTGGAGGTGGCGGAGGCCTCGGGGCTGATCAATATGGTCAACCTCACGTACCGCAATGTGGCCCAGCTGCAGAAGGCGCGCGAGATCGTCACTTCGGGCCAGATCGGCTCGGTGCGGCATGTCGAGTCGAGCTATCTGCAGAGCTGGCTGGTCAGCAAGGCCTGGGGCGACTGGCGCACGGAATCGCAGTGGTTGTGGCGGCTGTCGCGCAAGCATGGGTCGAACGGGGTGCTGGGCGATATCGGCGTGCACATTCTCGACTTTGCCTCGTTCGGCTCGGGGCTCGAGATCGACCACGTGTTCGCGCGGCTCAAGACATTCGACAAGGCGCCCGGCAACAAGATCGGCGAGTACGATCTGGATGCGAACGACAGCTTCACGATGAACGTCGACTTCAACAATGGCGCGCTCGGCGTGATCCATGCGACACGCTGGGCAACCGGCCACCTGAACGAGTTGCGGCTGCGCGTATATGGTGACAAGGGCGCGGTCGAGGTGCAGCACCGGCATGACGGTTCGCAACTACGCGTGTCGATGGGCGCCAATGTCGAGACGGGTACCTGGGAAGCGATTGAGGTTCCACCAGTGCCGACCAACTACCAGCGCTTCGCCGAGGCGGTGAAGACCGGCAAGATGCAGGAGCCGAGCTTCCGCCACGCCGCCGAACTGCAGAAGGTGCTCGACCTCGCGCTCGTCACGGAGCTCGAACGCCGCGAACTGCCGACGCATGGTTGAATACCCAGCCACCACCGCTCGCCCGTGAGCGGTGGTGGCTGCCGTGTAGGGTATGCCTTACGATGAATTAACTCGGATATGTGAGTAAATGCCTACCCAGCTTGGGAGGGGATTTTCTTGCGTATACGCGATTTCACAGTCGTAGCCGGCGTTTCGTTGTCGCTGATGGCTGTTCTATCTAATCTAGTCTCTATGTGGCGGGCGAAAGCAACGCGACACTCGACCGGCAGGCTGCCGAAGTCGGCGAGGCGATGGCCAAGGCCTCGGCAGTGGGCCAGCTTGGACGGCTGGTGAAGCAGGTCGAGCTCGATATCGTTCAAGTGCAGCAGTTTCTGACCGACGTATCCGCCACGCGGGGCCTGGACGGGCTCGACGACGGCTGGGCCGAGGCGGAGCGCTACAGCCTGGAGCTTCCCAAGGACATCGAGGAGGCGGGGCGCCTGGCACAGAGCGTCGACGCCGGAGAAATCGTGACCGAGCTGGCGGCGGTGCAGGCAGCCTTCGGGCCGTTCTACCAGCAAGGCGTCCAGATGGCGCAGGTCTATGTCAGCGAAGGCACGTCGGCGGGCAACAAGCTCATGGGGGCTTTTGACGACACATCGACGGCGCTGCAAGAGCGTCTCGACGCGTTGAAGACAGGGCTGGCCGGCGCTGACGCGGCGATTGCTACCGATACCGCCGCCCGCCTTGCGCACATCGCCATGGAGGGGGCGCGGATGCAGATGCTCAGCCTCTTCAGCAGTCTGATCATGATCGTCGGTCTCCTGGGCATCACCGGTTTCATGGCCGGATACCTGTTCCCGCGGCTCGGCCGGATCGCCGAGGGGCTGCTGGCGATTGCCGACGGCGACCACGACCGCACCATTTACGGCTCACGCAACTGGCAGGAACTGAAGGACCTCAGCCACGCCGCCGAGAAGTTCAAGCGGAGCGGCGTGCGGCTCATCACCCTCACCGCAGCCGACAAGGAACGGCAGGTGAGCGAAGGCGAGGCGCGTGCCGCGATGATGGCCCACCTGCGCTCCCGCTTTGGCGAGGTCGTGGACGCGGCGGTAGAGGGCGACTTTTCCCGGCGAGTGCCACTCGATTTCGACGACCCGGAACTGGTTTCGATCGCGCGGAGCATCAACGGCCTGGTGGAAACGGTGGATACCGGCATGTCGGAGTCCGGCACGGTGCTGGCGGCCATCGCACGGGCCGACCTGACGGCGCGGATGACCGGCAGCTATCGCGGCGGCTTCGCCCGGCTGCAGCAGGACGTCAACGCGGTTGCCGATAGGCTCGTGTCGATCGTTACCGAGCTGCAGTCCAGTTCCAGGTCGATCCGCTCGGCAACCGGTGAAATCCTTGCTGGGGCGAACGACCTCAGCGAACGCACGACGCGACAGGCGGCGACCATCGAGCAGACGTCGGCCGCGATGGAGCAGTTCGCCACGACCATCGCGACCAATGCCAACCGCGCCGTGGAAGCCAACAAGGTGGCCGAGGTGGTGGAGCGCTCGGCCGAGCAGAGCGGCGCGTCGATGCATGCGGCGACCGAGGCGATGGAGCGGGTCAAATCCTCCTCCGCACAGATATCGGGCATCATCGGGCTCATCGACGACATCGCCTTCCAGACCAACCTGCTGGCGCTCAATGCCTCGGTGGAGGCGGCGCGGGCCGGCGAGACGGGCAAGGGCTTCGCAGTGGTTGCGGTGGAGGTGCGGCGCCTCGCCTCGTCGGCAGCGCAGGCTTCGGCCGATGTGAAGAAGCTCATCGATCGGGCGGGCGACGAGATCAGGACCGGCGCGGCGAAGGTGGACGAGTCGGCGAGCCGGCTGGCGCAGATGCTGGAGGCCGCCAGCCAGTCTCGCCGGCTGATGGAGGGGATCGCCAGCGACAGCCGCGCGCAGGCCGTGCAGATCGGCGAAGTCAACGCCGCCATCCGGCAGCTCGACGAGATGACCCAGCACAATGCGGCGCTGGTCGAGGAAACCAACGCGGCCATCGAGCAGACCGAAGGCCAGGTGGTTGAGCTTGACCGGGTGGTCGACGTGTTCGTGATGGACAACCGCCCCCGCCGCCGGGCTGCCTGACGGCGGTTGCAACCTGTTCGCGCAGTAGCCATTTACTGCGCGAAACTGGAGAGCGTCATGAGTGTCATCGGGGCCATCATCATCGGGTTGATCGTCGGGTTCATCGCCAAGCTGATCACGCCGGGCGATCCGAAGCCGCGCGGCTTCATCCTGACGGCGGTGCTGGGCATTGCCGGCGCACTGGTGGCGCAGTTCCTCGGGCAGGCGGTGGGGTTGTATCAGGCTGGTGAGCCGGCCGGGTTTTTCGGCGCCATCGTCGGCTCGGTGATCCTCCTCTTGATCTGGCGGCAGATGGTGCGGGCGCGCTAAGCTGCCTCGCATGATTCCGACCATTGAAACCGAACGGCTGCGCCTCCGGCCGTATGCCCTTGGCGACTTCGACGCCTATTGCGAGATGTGGAGCGAGCCCGACGTGGTGCGCTTCATCGGCGGGAAGCCGTTCGAGCGCGAGGCGAGCTGGAGCCGTTTCGTGCGCCAGCAGGGCATGTGGGTCTACATGGGCTTCGGCTTCTTCGCCATCGAGGAGAAGGCGACCGGGCAGTTCGTCGGCGAGGCGGGGTTCCACGAGGCCTGCCGCGATATCACGCCGTCGATCGAGGGGACACTCGAGGCGGGCTGGGCGCTCAACTCGGCCGGCCAGGGCTGGGGCTACGCCACCGAAGCGATGGCTGCGGCAATCGGCTGGGGCGAGACGGCGTTCGCCGGGCGCAAGATGACAGCCATCATCGACCCCGACAACCTGCCCTCGGTGCGGGTGGCCCGAAAGCTCGGCTTCGCCGAGATGGCGCGCACCACCTACGTGCAGAAGCCGATCGTGGTTTTCGAGCGCGGGTAAGCCCTGCGTTCCGGTTGAACTTGCCGACATGGCATGCTGGATAGCTGGCGGAGGGACCGCCATGCTGCGCCGGGTGCTGCGACTTGGGCTCGCGATCGACTGGGGCCGGGTCACGCCGGTGCTGCTGCTCACCGCGCTGGCGGCGATCCTGCCGGTTGGCTTGCCACTGCTGATGGGCCGCGCCATCGATGCGGCACTGCAGGGCGCCGGGATCGTGCAGGTGCTGCCGCTGCTCGGCTGGGTGGTGGTGATCGCGATGGCGGGGGCCGCTGCCGAACTGCTGGCCAATGCGCTGGGGGCACGGGTGGGCTACGCGCTGTCGTGGCAACTGGCGCGGCGACTCTACGCGGCGCTGCTGCGGATGCCGCTGCTCAGCTACTTCACCATCAACCCCGGCGTGCTGAACAGCCGGCTGACCAATGACATGCGCTTGGTCGATCCGCTCTTCGCCACCGTGCCGATGGCGACCGTGCATGGTTGGGTCGGGCTCGCCGCGGTAGCGGTGGGACTGGGGCTCATCAACCTGTGGTTCCTGGCTGCCTTCGTGCTGGTGCCCGTGGCGCTGCTGGCGGTGCGTTTTGCCGAAGGGCGGATCAACGCAACGATCCGCGAGTCCTACGAGGTGAATGCGCGGGCGGCGCTGCAGATCGAGAGCACCACGTCGGGCGATGCGGTGAGCCTCGTGCGGCAGGCGCGGGCGACGGCTGTCGAGGAGGAGCGGTTTGCCGCGATCGCCGAGCAGTCGGTGAAGATCGCCGCCGCGATGGACAACTGGCGCGCCGTGATCGTGGTGGCCTACCGGCTTTGTTTCGACCTGATCACCGTGCTGTTTCTCGGTATCGGTGTGCTGCTGGCATCGGCGGGGCAGGCGTCGATCGGCAGTGTAGTGTCGGCGCTGTTCTTCGTCGGGCTGGTGCGGCAGCCACTGGGCGAGGTGGTGGGGCAGCGCTATCCGCTGGTGCGGGCCGGGATGGGTCTGGGGCGCGTCGAAGAGGTGCTGCAATCGCCCAACACCGGCCTGGCGACGGTTGCCGCGATGGCGAAGGCGCCGGTGGTGCAGGTGGCGGAGGCAGAACTGGTCTTCCAGTCCGTGAGCTATGCCTATCCGTCGCGCGCCGAGATCGCGGTGAAGAGCCTGTCCGATGTCGCGGCGGCCAATGCCAGCATGAGCGGCTTCCTCGCCGGGGTATCGCTGACCGGGCTTGCGGCTGCTGCGGGCAGCGACGAGGCGGAGAAGTCGGCGCCGATCCTCGAGCACGTGTCGTTTGCGGTCCGGCGCGGCGAGACGGTGGCGATTGCCGGACACTCGGGGTCGGGCAAGTCGACGATCATCAGCCTCGCCTGCGGCATCGTCCGGCCGCTCGAGGGCCGCGTGCTGGTCAGTGGCATCGATACGCGTGAACTGGCGGAGGAGGATGTCTGGCGGTCGGTGTCGCTGGTCAGCCAGGATGTGTACCTGCGCGACGCCTCGCTGCGGGACAACCTGCGCTATGGCCGCGAGGATGCCACCGACGACGAGTTGTTCGAGGCGCTGGAACGGGCGGGGCTGGGACCATTGCTGACGCAGTTGCCGGAGAAGCTCGATACCAATGTCGGCCAGCGTGGCAAGCGGTTCTCGGGCGGCGAGCGGCAGCGCGTCGCCATTGCGCGGGCGATATTGCGGGATCGTCCACTGCTGATCCTCGACGAGGCGACGTCGCATCTCGACAACCAGCGCGAGGAAAGCGTGCTCGATGCCATAGATGCCATCGCCCGCGACAAGGCGGTGCTGGTGGTCGCGCATCGCCTGTCGGCGGTGGAGCGGGCCAACCATGTGGTGATGCTGGAGCGGGGACGGATCGTCGAGCGCGGCACCCATGCAGGCTTGATCGCCGGCGACGGCCCATACGCGCGGATGCATCGCTCGAAGGGCGCGGCGGACTGATCCTGGCGTGAAAAGGGCGCCGCGGGGCGCCCTTCGCTGGTTCGCTCGGGAGGAGCTTGCCGGTTACGGCTTTGCGGACCACTCGGTGGTGAAGTCTTCGAGGTGGTACTGCTTGGTCCAGACCACGTCGCCGGCCGGGGTGGAGGGCAGGGACGCGAGGATGGTTGGCATGGTGCGGGCGATATCGTCCGATACCGGCTCGTCGGTGGTTTGCAGGGTCAGCTTCAGCGGCCCGTCGAGGCAGGTGCCGGTGCTGTCGTCGGTGCAATACTTGATCGAAGCGAAGCGCCCCTCGAGTGCCTCGTTGTGATGCAGCACCACGGGGGGCCTCCATCTCGCACCTGCCTTCGAAGGCGGTCAGCGCCGCGACATTGTCGAGCTCCACGTCCCAGTCGTTGAGGCACCGGGCGCGACAAGGGGGCGGGGCCGCCGAAGCGGCCCCGCAGTGTTCGATCAGAGGCCGCCGCCGCTCCGCATGTTGCGGACCTTCTCGGCGGCATCCCTTGCCGCCTCCTCGACGGTCATGGCACCGGTGAGGGCGTTCTGCATCATGTCGGGGACGATGATGTTCATGATCTCGGGCGCTTCGGGCAGGGCCGGGAACGGGATGCCGTTCGGCAGCATCGAGGTCGTGACGTCAAGGAACTTGATGGTGTCGAGGCGTTCCTTCATCCACTTGGTCTTGAAGCCGTTGACGTTGCCCGGGTTGGAGCCGGCCCAGGCGAGCTTCAGCGACCACTCGGGGCTGGTCCACATGCAGATCAGGGCCATGGCGGCGGGCTCGTCGACCTTGCCGCCTTCGACGAACTCGGACTTGACGATGTGGATGTTGGAACCGCCGAACACCACCGCGCGCTTGCCGTCAGGACCCGACGGGATCAGGCCGTAGCGCATGTTCTCGAGAACGGTGTCGGCGACGACCTTGTCGGCGCCGGTGGCCTGCCCCGAGAGTTCGACCATCTTGGCATACTCGGACGGATGCGAGATCATCATGCCAAGGTTGCCGGAAATAAACGGCGCCTGGTTCTCACCCTGGGTGTTGGTCAGTGCCGAGACGGGCACCGACTTGTCCTTGACGTACATGTCGTAGGACGCCTGCAGCGAGCGGATGCTTTCCGGGCTGTCGAGGCGGACTTCGCCGTAGGTCGGGTTCGCATCGGCCTCGTCGAAGACGCCGCCGCCATAGCCCCAGAGCTGCGGCATGTAGCGGTAGGGTGTGTTGCCGGCGTTCTGCTTGGCCACCATGCCATAGCCGGAGATGCCGAGCGTATCGTGGATCTGCTTGGAGTAGGCGACCACGTCGTCCCATGTCGCGGGCGGGCTCTCGGGATCGAGGCCAGCGCGCTTGAAGATATCGGCGTTCCAGATGAGCGCCATTGTCTCGTTGTTGGTCGGAATGCCGTAGGTCTTGCCTTCCCAGGTCACGGCCTTCATGGCGCCGGGCCAGAAGTCATCGGTGGCGTAGCCGACATCCTCGGGCTTCAGTTCCTCAAGATAGCCCTTGGCGGCGAACTCGGTGCCGCCGAGGATCTGCAGGCGGATGGCCATAGGGGCGGCGTTGCCGAGCAAGGCGGTGCGGAACTTGTCGAGCAGCTCGTTGTAGGTGATGCCCTGCTCGACCAGCTCGATGCCGGGGTAGGCCGCGCGGAACGCCACGAAGAAGTCGCGGTAGTTGTCGCGGGCGATCTGCGGATCGGCCTCGAACATGCCCTGGTACCAGAAGGTCAGCTTGCCCTTGTAGTCGGTGGGCGTGACCGAGTTGCAGTGGCCGACCGTGTCGAACTCCTCGGTGCCGGCGATGGAGCGCACATACTCAGGCGACCATTTCGAAAGATCGACGCCTGCGGCGAAGGTGGTGGTTGCCGGCAGCGAGGCGGCGAGCGCGGCAGCCGTCAAGCCATGCGCAAGCGCACGGCCAAGTCCGTGTTTAGACATTCAAATTCCCTCCTCGTTTCCGCGATCGCACGCCCTCCGCGTTCGATCGGGAACTTCGTCCGGCACGTCGCCGGTCACCTGATTATCGCCTGCATTTTTCAACAGGCAATCAGAATTTTGCAAAATCTGAAAACGCTGTCTGGAAATCTGTGCCGGAAACCGGCAAAGCTTGCGTCAGCGTTGACGCATGAGTGGAGGATTGATGAGCCCGTTCAAGGCCCGGCCACCCACAGGGATCGATCCGACCGGCGTGTCGGACGAGGGGGCCGTGGTCTACGAGCTCATCCGCGACGACATCATTTCGGGCCGGCTGGAGGCCAATGCCCGGCTGGTGGTGGCGGAACTGTCGGACCGGCACAATTCCCCGGCCAACGCGGTGCGCGAGGCGCTGCAGCTGCTGCGCTCGCAGGGTTTCGTGCTGCTGGTGCACAACAAGAGCGCCCGGGTGCGTCCGATCGACCAGGAGCTTGTCCGCGACGTCTATGAGATCGGCGTGCTGATCGAACCGTCGATGGTGCGCTGGTTCGTCGACATGGCGACGGCCGACGACATTGCCCAGCTCGAGGACATCCAGGGGCAGATCGAGGCCAACAATTTCGAGGACCCGATCCTGCACAGCGAACTCGACACGCAGTTTCACACGCTGATGTACGACCGGCACTACAACCACCTCGCGGCGGAACTCTGGTGGAAGCACCGCGAGCTGCTGCGGGCGCTGGCGCGCCGCTACAGCTACACCCTGTCGCGCCGCGCGCAGGTGATCCGCGACCATCGGGAGCTGATCCGCATGGTCCAGGAAGGCGACGCGGCCAGCGCTGCGACGCTGATTTCGGCGCATGTCGAAGGGGCAGGGCGGCACGTGCTCGAGCAGATGCGCGCCGCCACCTCGGCACGAGCCAGCTAGGCAGTTCAGAAGAAGACTTGAGGGAGGATTTCCATGAAGATCACGAGCGTCGAGCCCTGGCTGGTGAAAGCCTCCAGCTCCTATTGGGGCGAGTACCTGTTCGTCGAGGTGAAGACCGACGCGGGCATCTCCGGCTGGGGCGAGATTACCTCGACCACCAAGATCGCCAACCGGGCGCTGTGCGCCATCCTCAAGCAGATGGGCGGCCAGATCGCGGGGGAGGACCCCAGCCGGATCGAGCGGCTGTGGCACAAGATGTTCCGCAGCTTCACCTACATGGGCAGCCGCGGCGCGGCCTGCGAATGCGTCTCCGCCATCGACATCGCGCTGTGGGACATCCGCGGCAAGGTGCTTGGCCTGCCGGTCTACGAACTGCTCGGCGGCGCGGTGCGCGACGAGATTTCGCTCTACACCCACCCGGACCAGTCGAAGTTCACCTCGGAGCAGGGGGTGATCGACGAGATCACCGACATCGTGAAATCCGGCCACAAGGCGCTGAAGTTCGATCCGTTTCCCTACCAGGGAGGTCGCGAGCAGCGGGACGGCTATCTCGACGGGATGATGAGCAGGGCCGACGAGAGGAAGGCCGCGGACCTCACCGCGCTGATCCGCAAGACGGCCGGGCCGGAGATCGAGGTGCTGATCGACGCGCATGGCCGCTTCGACGTGCCGACAGCGATCCGGCTCTGCCGCTCGCTCGAGGAGGCCGGGCAGATCGACTGGTTCGAGGAGCCGGTGCCGCCCGAGAGCTACGGGGCGCTGAAGCAGGTGCGCGAGAAGGTGAACGCCGCCATTTCGGTCGGCGAACGGGCGCACACGAAGTGGGATTTCGTCCGCATCCTCGAGGACAAGCTCACCGACTACGTCATGCCCGACGTCACCTGGACCGGCGGCATCACCGAGATGAAGAAGATCGCGACGCTGGCGGAGGCCTTCTACGTGCCGATCTCGCCGCATGACGCGGGCGGGCCGATCAACATCCTTGCCGGCGCCCACGTGATGATGACGGTGCCGAACTTCTACCGGCTCGAGACCTCGCGCTGGAATCTCAACTGCTACAACGAGCTGATGCATACGCGGTTCGACAACTCGAACGGCGAGCTGAAGCTGCCGAAGGTGCCCGGCCTCGGCATCGAGCTCGA
>CAMDAL010000064.1 GCA_945888565.1 Devosia equisanguinis
CCCTACATCACCGCGTCGATCGTCGTTCAGGTGGTTTCGTCCGCGTCGCCGCGGCTCGAGGCACTGAAGAAGGAAGGCGAGTCGGGCCGTCGGAAGCTCAACCAGTACACCCGCTATCTCACGGTGCTGTTCTGCACCGTGCAGGCCTATGGCATCGCCCGCGGCCTTGAGGCGAGCCAGGGCGTGGTGCTGAACCCGGGCATCTTCTTCCAGGTCTCGACGGTCATCACGCTCGTCGGCGGCACGATGTTCTTGATGTGGCTCGGCGAGCAGATCACCTCGCGCGGCGTCGGCAACGGCATCTCGCTGATCATCTTCGCCGGTATCGTGGCAAACCTGCCCGGCACCGTTATCGAGACACTCGAGCTGACGCGTCAGGGCAGCATCCCGGCCTTCTGGGGCTTCGGTATCCCGCTGCTGGCGATTGTCGTGATCGCCATCATCGTCTTCTTCGAACGCGCCCAGCGTCGGCTGCTGATCCAGTATCCGAAGCGCCAGGTTGGCAACAAGATGTTCCAGGGCGACACCTCGCACCTGCCGCTGAAGCTCAACACCGCCGGTGTTATCCCGGTGATCTTCGGCTCGTCGCTGCTGCTGCTGCCCGCCACCATTGCGTCGTTCGCGGCGCAGGGCGACGCACCGCAGTGGCTGCAGGTGACGGCGGCCGTGCTCGGTCGCGGTCAGCCGCTCTACATCCTGCTGTTCGCCGCGCTGATCATCTTCTTCGCCTTCTTCTACACCTCTATCGTGTTCAACCCGACCGACACCGCCGATAACCTGAAGCGCTCCGGCGGTTTCATCCCGGGCATCCGGCCGGGTGAGCGGACGGCCTCGTACATCGACTTCGTGCTGACGCGCATCACCGTGATTGGCGCGCTGTATCTGACGGTGGTGGCGCTCATTCCCGAGCTGATCCACAGCCAGCTCAATGTCAGCCAGTTCATCGGTGGCACCTCGCTGCTCATCATGGTGACGGTGACCCTCGATACGGTCAGCCAGATCCAGAGCCATCTGATCGCCCAGCAGTACGAGGGTCTGGTCAAGCGGTCGCGTCTGGGGGGACGTCGCAACAAATGAGGTTGATCCTTTTGGGCCCGCCGGGTGCGGGCAAGGGCACGCAGGCCGAAATCCTGGTTTCCGCCTACGGCATTCCGCAACTCTCCACCGGCAACATTCTCCGCGCCGCTATCGCCGAGAAGACGCCGATGGGCCTTGCTGCCAAGGAGATCATGGACCGCGGTGACCTCGTCTCGGACGAGATCGTCAACGGGATTGTTTCGGAGCGGCTGGACCACGAGGACTGCAAGCCTGGCTTCATCCTCGACGGTTTCCCGCGGACCATCCCGCAGGCTGGTGCGCTCGACAAGATGCTCGCCGAGAAGGGCATGGGCCTGGACGCTGTCGTCGAGATCACGGCCGATCCTGATGTGCTGGTGGCGCGTGTCATCAATCGCGCTAAGGAAAGCAACCGCGCTGACGACAATCCGGATGTCATCCGGAACCGTCTCTCGGTCTACTCCGAGCAGACTGCACCGCTGGTCGAGTTCTACCGCGGCAAGGGTCTGCTGAAGTCAGTCGACGGCATGCAGCCTGTCGATGAAGTCACGGCGGCCATCCGCCGCGCCGTGCATAACTAGTATGTAGCAGGGCAGGGGATGTCCGGTTGACTCCGGCCGCCCGTGCCTCTATGAACCGCGCCAGTCTCATGGATTATTGGGCTGGATTCGGTTCCTCGGTTGAGTTGAGGGCCAGGAATCCGGTCCCTTGTCGTTACAAACTGGCGGTTTAGAACCCGCCGACCAAAGGAGAGCGGACGTGGCCCGTATTGCTGGCGTCAACATCCCGACGAACAAGCGCGTTGTTATTGCGCTTCAGTACATTCACGGCATTGGCTCGAAGTTCGCCACGGATATCACCACCAACGTGGGCATCCCGGCCGAGCGTCGCGTCAATGAGCTGACTGACGCCGAAGTCATCCAGATCCGTGAGGCGATCGATCGCGACTACACCGTCGAGGGTGACCTCCGTCGTGGTGTTGCGATGAACATCAAGCGGCTGATGGATCTCGGTAACTACCGTGGTTTGCGTCACCGCAAGGGTCTGCCGGTCCGTGGCCAGCGCACCCACACCAATGCCCGCACCCGCAAGGGTCCGGCCAAGCCGATCGCCGGCAAGAAGAAGTAATTCGGGGCGCGGAGCACCTCTCCGCCGTCCTGATGTAGCTGCTGGAACTACGGCAGCGTCGATATCGAACTGAAGGAAGAAAATTGGCAAAGCCAGAAGTCGCGCGCGTTAAGCGCAAGGAACGCAAGAACATCACCAACGGTGTGGCGCACGTCAATGCGTCGTTCAACAACACCATGGTCACCATCACCGACGTGCAGGGCAACACGATCTCGTGGTCGTCCTCGGGCGTGATGGGCTTCAAGGGGTCGCGCAAGTCGACCCCGTACGCCGCGCAGGTTGCGGCTGAAGACGCGGCCAAGAAGGCCCAGGAACACGGCATGAAGACCCTTGAGGTCGAGGTCCGTGGTCCCGGTTCGGGTCGCGAGTCGGCGCTCCGTGCGCTGCAGGCTGCTGGCTTCAACGTCACCAGCATCCGCGATGTCACCTCGATCCCGCACAATGGTTGCCGGCCGCGCAAGCGTCGCCGCGTCTAACCCTCGTCACGGTTGATCTCCCGGTGCGCGCACTCGCGCCGGGATAGGGATATTGCTTTAAAACAGGCGGTTAGGCGGACCGCCCATTTGAAAGGACACCACCGTGACCATCCAGCGGAACTGGCAGGAACTCATCAAGCCGACCAAACTGGACATCGTTTCGGACAACAGCAACCATCGCCAGGCTTCGGTGGTCGCCGAGCCGCTTGAGCGCGGCTATGGGCTGACACTGGGCAACGCGCTGCGTCGCGTCCTGCTGTCTTCGCTCCAGGGCGCTGCCGTAACTGCCATCCCGATCGACGGCATCCTGCACGAGTTTTCCTCGCTTCCGGGCGTGCGTGAAGACATCACCGATCTGGTGCTGAACGTCAAGGAAATCGCTGTGAAGATGCAGGGTGAGGGCCCCAAGCGCCTCACTCTCACCAAGCAGGGCCCTGGTGCCGTGCTGGCCGGCGACATCAAGGTGTCGGGTGACATTGAGGTGCTGAACCCCGAGCTCGTCATCTGCCATCTCGACGATGGCGCCGAGATCAACATGGAGTTCACGGTGAACACCGGCAAGGGTTATGTCCCCGCCGATCGCAACCGTCCCGACGATGCCCCGATCGGCTACATCCCGGTCGATGCACTGTTCTCCCCGGTCCGTCGCGTCTCCTACAAGGTCGACGCTACCCGCGCCGGCGAGAGCCTCGACAAGGACAAGCTGACGCTGACCGTCGAGACCAACGGCGCGATCTCGCCGGAAGACTCCGTGGCTTACGCTGCGCGTATCCTGCAGGATCAGCTTTCGGTATTCGTCAACTTCGAAGAGCCGACCAAGGAAAAGGCCCAGGACGCTGTCCCGGAACTCGCCTTCAACCCGGCGCTACTCAAGAAGGTCGACGAGCTCGAGCTGTCGGTCCGTTCGGCGAACTGCCTGAAGAACGACAACATCGTCTACATAGGCGATCTCATCCAGAAGACCGAAGCCGAGATGCTCCGCACCCCGAACTTCGGCCGCAAGTCGCTCAACGAGATCAAGGAAGTTCTCGCCCAGATGGGTCTCCATCTCGGCATGGACGTGCCGAACTGGCCGCCAGAGAACATCGACGATCTGGCCAAGCGCTACGAAGATCACTATTAAGCTGGCCGAAAGCCACTAACCGCCCGTCGTGAGACGCCCGGGCCTTAGGGAGTAATAAAATGCGCCACGGTAATACCAACCGTAAGCTCAACCGGACCTCGGCCCACCGCAAGGCCATGTTCGCCAACATGTCTGCCTCGCTGATCAAGCACGAGCAGATCGTGACCACCTTGCCGAAGGCAAAGGAACTGCGGCCGATCGTCGAGAAGCTGATCACGCTGGGCAAGCGCGGCGACCTGCATGCCCGCCGTCAGGCCATCGCCCAGCTGCGCGACGAGACCCAGGTGCAGAAGCTCTTCTCCACCGTTGGTCCGCGCTACAAGGAGCGTCAGGGCGGCTACACCCGCATCCTGAAGGCCGGCTTCCGCTACGGCGACAACGCCCCGATGGCGGTGATCGAACTGGTTGACCGTGATGTCGAAGCCAAGGGCCTCGATTCGGGTCCGGTCGAGATCCGCGAAGACGAAGGCGCCGACGCATAAGCGAGCGGCATATCGCACGAAACTTGATAAAGGCGGTCCTTGTGGCCGCCTTTTCGTTTCAAATCGGAACATAGTCGGCTACGCCTCTGGGTGAGAGCTGCAACAGGGGGACTACGACATGGCCGACAAGGGTCTCATCCTCGTCACCGGCGCGACCGGCTTCGTGGGCAAGTGGACGGTGATCCTGCTCCTGCAGGCTGGCTACGCGGTTCGCGGCACCATCCGGTCGCTGGGCCGAGCCGCTGAAGTGAAGGCTGGCGTTGGGACACAGGTGGATCAGGACGCGCTGAAGCGCCTCGAGCTGTACGAAGCTGATTTGCTCGACGACAAGGGCTGGTCCGAGGCGATGAGCGGCGTTTCCGCCGTCATGCATGTCGCCGCTGCCATTCGGGGCGACGAGCCGAAGGATCAGAGCCTCGTCATCCGTCCCGCCGTCGAGGGCACCGAGCGCGTGCTGCGCTTCGCCGATCAGGCCGGGGTCAAGCGCGTCATCATGACCTCGTCGGTCGCCACCGTCGGCTACGGCCACGGCACCACGCTCGGCGGCAAGCGAACCTTCGACGAGACCTTCTTCACGAAGTTCGAAAATCTCAAATACACCTGGGCCTACTGCGTCGGCAAAACTACCGCCGAGCGCAACGCCTGGACCTATGCCAAGGCGCATGGCATGGAACTCACCACCATCCATCCTGGCGCCATCGTCGGCCCGGCCGTCGATGCTGACCCCTCGATCTCCATCGGCCTCGCGACCGGCCTGCTCGAAGGCAAGATACCGGCGATGCCGAACAACGGTTTCGCCGTCGTCGATGTCCGGGACGTCGCGGCACTGCACGTCGCGGCGCTCGAGAACCCCGCATCCATCGGCGAGCGCTACCTGGCGACCGCCGAGTACGTGCGGTTCCACAGCGTCGCCGACATCCTGCGCGAAAACTATCCGGACTGGCAGATTACCGAAAAGCGGGCGCCCGACTGGATCATCAAGCTGATCGCGCGCTTCGGCGGCCCGGCCCGCCAGATCATCGACGATATCGGCAACGAGAAGCACTACGACACCACCAAGAGCGTGGCGCTGCTCGGCCGCCCCTACATCTCCGGCCGCGACGCCATCCTTGCCTCCGCCGAAAGCGCCATCCGCCTCGGGCTGATCCAGAAGCCGGTTCCGAAGCGCTGACGCCGTCCTGGATGCAGTGAGGCGCTGAGGCCGCCGGTGATCCTCCCCTGCGAAGCGGGGGAGGGGACCATGCGGAGCATGGTGGAGGGGGCGGCATCGGCAGAACGGCAGGTCAGCGGCCTACCGCGCCAACCCCCATTCCCGATACAACCGCTGCAACTCCCGCATCGAGCGCAACTGCACCATTGGCCGCCCCATCTGTCGTACCCGCTCGCGATCTCGTTCCCGATTTTTCGGCTGCACGAGCAGGACCCACCGCACCATTTCCCACTTGATGGAATCCCGGTCGCCCGCCAGCGACCCGGCCCGGCCGCGCTGCTCGAACAGCGTTCGCCACAGATAGCGCCGGAAATTCGCCCAGCGGCCCCCACCCAGGAGGATCACCCCGGTGGCTCGCGCCACCCTCTGCGGGAACAGCGCGGAGTAGTTGCCGTCCATCACCCAGCGCTCATGAGCGATGGCCGCGTCGTGCAGGGCGACGAACTCCTCATCGGCGCGCTGCACCCAGTCGGTGCCTGGCAGGTGCCGGAACAGATCGACATGGAACGCCTCGGCGCCGAGCTTGCTGGCCAGTGCCACGCACAGCGTCGATTTCCCCGAGTTCGACGGCCCGCAGATCATGATCCGTGGCCCCAGCGCCCCCAGTGGCAGAAACTCCCCCATCTCACCCTCCATTCCGAGCCCCACAGACGAAAAAAGGGCCACCCCGCAGGATGGCCCTATCAGTCATCTGCGCCGGATCACTCCGCCGGCTGCATGTCCTTGCCCGTATACACGTCCTCGACCGAATACTGGTCGCGGCGGTCAAAGCCGTTGAACGGCGTCAGCGAGGCCTGGGTGTAGGCGCCCATCAGGCCGAACTCCACCCAGTCGTCTTCGTCCACGTCCGACGGCAGGGTGAAGGTTTGGGGCAGCACGTCGTAGCTGTCGCAGGTCGGGCCCCACACGGTGAAGTCCGAGAAGTCGCCGTCATTGTCGTGGATGCGTGGACCGCGCCACACCCGGCTCGGCGGGGTGAAGTGCATGAACTTGACTTCCATTAGTGCGCCGTAGGCGCCGTCATTGAGATACACCGACTGCCCGCCGCGCTGATGCTTCACCCGCAGCAGCAGCGACGTCGACGAAGTGACGAGCGCCCGGCCCGGCTCGATGATCAGCTCCGGCTTGTGGCCGCCGAAATTGTCCTTCACTGCCTGCTCGATGGTCTCGAAGTAGTAGTCCATCGGCGGGGCTTCCGACGTCGGATACGGGGCAGGGTAGCCGCCACCGATGTTGAGCCGCTTGAGCGTGATCCCGCTCTCCTCGGCGATCTTGGCCGCTGCCGCGATGTGCCGCTCGTAGGCGTAGACGTCCTCGCACTGCGACCCGACATGGAAGCAGAGCGACGGCGTGAAGCCCATCTGGTCGACCAGCCGGACGATCTCCGCCGCACCGTCCTGCATCACGCCGAACTTGATGCCGAAATCGTAGCTCTTCAGCGCCTTGCCGGCCTTGAAGCGCGTCGTCACCTCGATGTCGCGCGACGGCGTCACCACCGCGGCGAGCTGGTCGAGCTGCTGCGGGTGGTCGATGGTGAACGAGCGGACGCCGAACTCGCTATAGGCGCGCTCGATCTCGCGCTTGTTCTTGATCGGGTTGTTGTAGTGCATCGCGGCGCCGGGCGCATGGTCGCGCACCAGCTCCATCTCGGTGTTGCTAGCGACGTCGAAGGCCTTGAGTCCCTCTTCGTGCAGCTGCTTGATGATGTGCGGCGAGGGGTTGCACTTGACCGCATAGGTCAGGAGCCCGTCGAACCCCTTCTTGAACACCTTGGTGGCCCGGTGCAGCTCCTTTTTCGAGTACAGGAAGCTCGGAAAATCCGGCTCGACCTGGGCGATGAGCTGCGAGGTGTTGGCGTAGACCGTGGTTGGCTCAGACATTGGCGGCTAACCTTTCTAGGGGTCTTGGAGGGGTAGAAGGCGGGAGGCGCTCCGAAAAACGAGCGCTGCGTATAGGGGCTGGCGACCCCGCGCGCAACGTCATATTTCTCCGATTACCAATCTGTAAGCCCAGCACCCAAAAGGCGCCAGATTCGCGGCGCTTTTCGGGTGCCTGCCATAGGTGTGGTCAGGGATTCCGAAGCTATGTCGACAAGCAAATTCTGGTTGGCTGCCGCAGGTTCCGCAGCCGTGATCGCCGGGGCGCTGTACCTGGCGCCGATATTCCTTCGCCCGGACGCTCCCCCTGTCGCTGCGCAGGCCCAGGAAGCGGCCGCCGAAACGCGACAGGTGCCGGCTACCCGCATCGAAATGCAGATGAGCTTCGCGCCGGTCGTGAAGTCGGTCACGCCCTCGGTGGTCAATGTCTACGCCACCACCATCAGCCAGCGCGCCACCTCGCCCTTCCGCGACGATCCGTTCTTCCAGCGCTTCTTCGGCCGCGGCTCGCCGTTCTCGGAGCGCCGCCAGCAGGAGTCGCAGTCGCTGGGCTCGGGTGTCATCGTCGATGCGGGTGGCGTCATACTCACCAACCACCACGTCATCGCCGGCGCCACCGACATCCGCATCTCCACAACCGACGGCCAGGAGTATCCGGTCGATCTCATCCTCGATGATCCCAAGACCGATCTCGCCGTCCTGCGGGTGAAGGACCCCAAAGGAGTCACCTTCCCGGCGCTCGACTTCGCCGATTCCGATACGCTCGAAGTTGGCGACCTCGTCCTCGCCATCGGCAACCCGTTCGGCGTCGGCCAGACCGTCACGTCCGGCATCGTCTCGGCCCTTGCCCGCACCGGGGTGGAAAGCGACAACTACGAGTTCTTCATCCAGACCGACGCCGCCATCAACCCCGGCAACTCGGGCGGCGCGCTCGTAGATCTCAACGGCCGCCTCATCGGCATCAACACGGCCATCGTCTCGCGCTCCGGTGGCTCCGTCGGCATCGGCTTCGCCATACCCGCCAACATGGCCAAGCTCGTCGCCGAAACCGGCATCGCCGGCGGCGCCCTGGTACGCCCCTGGTTCGGCGCCCGCCTGCAGGCCGTCACCGCCGATCTCGCCGACAGCCTCGGCCTCGGCCGCCCGCGCGGCGCCCTGATCGCCGAGATCGCCCGGGGCGGTCCCGCCGATCAGTCCGGCTTTCGCGATGGCGATGTGATCCTCGCCGTCGATGGCTTCGACATCGAGCAGCCGAGTGCCTTAGACTTCCGCCTCGCCACCAAGGCCATCGGCGCCACCGCCGCCGTCCGCTTCTTCCGCGATGGCCGCACCGAGGACAAGACGATCACCCTGAGCGCGCCGCCCGATGCCGGCGAACCGGTCACCGTCACCGGCAATACCCGCTTTGCGGGCACCACGGCCGAAACCGTCACCCCCGCCGTGGCCCAGGAACTCGGCCTGCCATTCGACGCCAGCGGCGTCCTCGTCCGCGCCGTCGAACCCGGCTCGCCCGCCGACGACATGGGTCTGCGCGTCGGCGACCTGATCGTCAGCCTCAACGGCAACCGGACCGATAGCGCGGAGGCCTTTGCCAGGGCCGCCGCCGGGCGTCCCGACCTCTGGCGCGTCGTGCTGCAACGCGGTGGCCGGACCATCCGCGCTGAGGTAAGTGGTTGAGGATGGATTCCCTGTTCGATGATGCCGCCCCGCGCCCGCTCGCCGAGGCGCTGCGCCCCCAGCACCTGAGCGACGTCATCGGGCAGGACCACCTGCTCGGTCCATCGGGACCGATCGGTCGCATGGTGGCGGCCGGCCGCGTCTCGTCCTTCATCCTCTGGGGACCGCCCGGCGTCGGCAAGACTACCATCGCCAGGCTGGTCGCCAAGGAAGTCGGCCTCGATTTCGTCCAGCTGAGCGCCGTGCTCTCCGGCGTCGCCGACCTGAGGAAAGTCATCGCCGACGCCAAGGCGCTGCGCGCCGGGGCAGGGCGGCAGACGGTGATGTTCGTCGACGAACTCCACCGCTTCAACCGCAACACCCAGGATGCGCTGCTGCCGCATGTCGAGGATGGCACCATCATCCTCATCGGCGCCACCACCGAGAACCCCAGCTTCTCGATGGTCGCGGCGCTGCTGTCGCGCGCGAAAGTCTACACCCTTCGACGCTTCGAAAAGCCCGACCTCGCCATTCTTGCCGAGCGGGCCGAAGCCCATGTCGGCAAGACCCTGCCGATCAGCGCCGACGCCCGCGACGCCATGCTCGAGATGGCCGACGGCGATGGCCGCTACCTCATCGGCCTCGCCGAGGAACTGTTCGCGCTCCCCAATGGCACGATGCTCGACGTCTCGGGCCTCGCCGAAACCGTCCAGAAGCGCGCCCCCGTCTACGACAAGGGGCAAGAGGAGCATTACAACATGCTCAGCTGCTTCCACAAAAGCCTCCGCGGCTCCGATGTGCAGGCCGCCATGTACTGGGCGCAGCGCATGCTGGTCGGCGGCGAGGACCCGGGCACCATCTTCCGCCGCCTCGCCTGCGCCGCCTCCGAGGATGTCGGCATGGCCGATCCGCAGGCCCTGGTGCAGGTCATCACCGCCTGGAACGCCTTCGAGCGCACCGGCCTGCCTGAGGGCGAGCTCTTCATGGCTCAGGCCATCGCCTATGTCGCGACGGCCCCCAAATCCAACGCCGCCCATGTCGCCTTCGCCAGCGCCAAGGCGCTGGCCATGCAGACCGGCTCCCTCGCCCCGCCAAAGCATATCCTGAACGCCCCGACCAAGCTGATGAAGGAACTCGGCTACAACAAGGGCTACCGCTACGACCACGACTGGCCCGACGCCTTCTCCGGCCAGGAGTTCTTCCCCGACCAGATGGCCGGAGACCGCCGCCCCGAGTTCTACAAGCCGAACGAACGCGGCTTCGAACGCGAAGTCATCAAGCGCCTCGATTTCTGGGCCAGTCGCCGCGAACAACGCCGCGCCGAGGAAGAGGAAGGCAAGTAGAGCACGAGGTTTGAGGGGCTCCTCCACCGCTTTAGCGGCGGAGGGGGACCATGCGAAGCATGGTGGAGGGGGCGTCAGAACGTCGAAGTTAATCCCTCTGTCCAATTAAGTGCTGCCGAGCCCTTGCCCACCACTGAAAATCTGACACAACCGTCCCATATGACAACCGTTGGGATAGAGGAGGGTCAGATAGAACTGTTCTCGGCAGCATTTGCACCCTTCACCATCGCACTGCTCGTCATGCTGGCGATCGGCGTTGTCGAACTGGTCGCCCTGTTGGTCGGCTTCTCGCCCTCCGCCTCCATCGAGTCGGCGCTTCCTGAAGTCGATGTTCCCGACCTCGACGTGCCCGAGCTTGCCGGTCCGGATGCACCCGACGTGCCCGCTACCGTCGAGTTGGGCCCGTTCTCCCAGATCCTCGGCTGGTTCTCGGTGGGCCGCGTGCCCATCCTCGTGCTCTTCGTCATCGCGCTGACCAGCTTTGCCATCGCGGGTTATGTCGTGCAGTGGACCGCTACCGGCGTCCTCGGCGCAGCGCTCGATGCCAGCCTCGCTGCGATTCCTGCCGCCATCGCGGCCGCGTACTCCACGCGCTGGCTCGGCCGCTGGCTGGGTCGCATCTTTCCCCGCGATCACTCCGTTGCAGCAAGCCGCAAGGACCTCATCGGGTCCTACGCCACCATCATTCGCGGCACCGCCCGCAAGGGCCAGCCCGCCGAGGCTAAGACCAGCGATCTGCGCGGCCGCACCCACTACATTCTGCTCGAGCCGAGCGAGGCCGCAGAAACCTACACCGCCGGCGACCGGGTCTTCATCGTCGGGCGCACCAGCAATGTCTATCGGGCTGTCACCAAGGCATAGCGCTCCCAGGAAGAGTTGCAGACTTTTCTGGTTCGAAAGCGCGTAGAATCAAATGGCTATAGCGTTTGACGTTTCGAAGAAACGGCAACAAGCTCGACACGCAACAGAGGTAACCAGGGCATGTTTGACGAACTGATCTACATCCTCGTCGTCGCCGCGATCATCATCGTCGCGATCTTCGTCATCGGCATGATCGTGTCGCGGCTCTACCAACGCGCCTCCAAGGAGGTCAGCTTCGTGCGGACCGGCTTCGGCGGGCAGAAGGTGATCGTCAACGGCGGCGCGCTGGTGTTCCCGGTGCTGCACGAGATCATCCAGGTCAACATGAACACCCTGCGTCTGGAAGTTCGCCGCACCAACGAGCAGGCGCTCATCACCAAGGACCGGATGCGCGTCGACGTGCAGGCCGAGTTCTACGTCCGCGTCCAGCCCACGCAGGAAGCCATCGCCGACGCCGCCCAGACTCTTGGCCGCCGCACCATGGAGCCGGCAGCGCTCAAGGAACTGGTCGAAGGCAAGTTCGTCGATGCCCTGCGCGCCGTCGCCGCCGAAATGGCGATGGAGGAACTGCACGAGCAGCGCGTCAACTTCGTCCAGAAGGTGCAGTCCGCCGTCTCCGAAGACATCCTGAAGAACGGCCTCGAGCTCGAATCTGTGTCGCTGACTGGCCTCGACCAGACCAACCGAGAATTCTTCAACCCCGACAACGTCTTCGATGCCGAAGGTCTCACCAAGATGACCCAGGCCATCGAGGATCGGCGCAAGACCCGCAACGAGATCGAGCAGAACACGCAGGTGGCGATCGCCACCAAGAACCTCGAGGCCCAGACCACGCAGTTCACCATCACCCGCGACACCGAATATGCCCGGCTGAACAACGAGCGCGAGATCGCCATCCGCATCGACCAGCAGAATGCCGAGATCGAGACGCAGCGCGCCCAGCGTGCCACCGAATCCGAGGCAGCCCGCACCACGTCGCGCCAGCAGATCCGCGAGGCGGCGATCCGTGCCGACCAGGCGATCAAGATCTCCGAGCAGATCTCCGCCATCGCCATTGCCGCCAAGTCCGAGGAGCAGTCCGAGGCCGATGCCAAGGCCAACGTCGCGCGAGCCCTGGCCGCGAAGGCCGCCGAGGAGGTCGAGACGGCTCGCGCCACCGAGGTCGCCGAGCGTACCAAGCGCATCCAGCTGATCGAGGCGCAGCAGGAGGCCGAGAAGGCATCGATCAACATCGTGGTCGCCGCCGAAGCCGAAAAGGCCGCCGCCCAGAACCGCGCCGCTGCCGCTCGCACCCTCGCCGAAGGCGAGGCGGAAGCCGCCAAGCTGAGGGCCGCGGCCGCCGAGGTCACCTACGCCGCGGAAGCCGAGGGCAAGCAGAAGCTCAACGAGGCCGCCAACCAGCTGAGCCCCGAGCAGATCGCCATGAACGTCCGCCTCGCCCTGATCCAGGCGCTGCCGCAGATCATCGCCGAGAGCGTCAAGCCGATCCAGTCGATCGAAGGCATCAAGATCCTGCACGTCGATGGCCTCGGCGGCTACTCGAACGGCGGCGGCAACGGCAATGGCAGCCAGAGCACCGGCATCGCCGACCAGGCCGTCGATGCTGCACTGCGCTACCGCAGCCAGGCCCCGCTGATCGATGCCCTGCTGAACGAACTCGGCCTGCAGGGCGGCAGCCTCAACGGCCTCGTCAGTTCGGCGGTGCAACCGATGATGTCCGACACTGAACCCAAGAAGTAGCATCTCGCGAAGCAGGGGACTTCCCATCCCCTGCCTTCACCCGTATTAGACGAGGATGAACCCCTATCTCCTCGTCGGTCTCGGCGGCGCGCTTGGCGCCATGGCGCGCTACGGCATTGGCACAGCCGTGCCGGCGCCCGCCAATGGTTTCCCGCTCGCCACCGCTCTCATCAACATCGCCGGCTCGCTCGCCATGGGTGTGCTCATTGGCGTCCTCGCCAAGACCACCCCGCAGTACCAGAACGAGATCCGGCTCTTCGTCGCGGTCGGCATTTTCGGTGGCTTCACCACCTTCTCGAGCTTTTCGCTCGATGCCATCACGCTGATCGAGCGCGGCGATTTCCTTCTCGCCACCGCCTACATCGTGGGGTCGGTCGTCCTCAGCCTCGCCGGCCTTTACGTCGGCCTCCAGGCCACGCGGGTGCTGGCATGAGCGGCGTCCGGCAGCAATACGTCGCCCGCGACGAGGATGGCATGCGGCTCGACCGCTGGTTCCAGACGCATTTCCCGCAGGTCACCTTTGGCCACCTTCAGAAGCTGCTGCGCTCGGGCCAGATCCGCGTCAACTCGGGGCGGGCCCAATCGAGCACTCGGCTCGCCACTGGTCAGCTGATCCGCATCCCGCCCCTCGATGCGGCGCCGAAGCGCGATCCCGAGGAGATCAATTCGCGCGACGCCGATGCCCTGCGCGACGTCATCCTCTACGAGGACGACGAGCTCTATGTCTTCAACAAGCCCCATGGTCTGGCGTCGCAGGGCGGCAGCGGCGTCAAGCGCAGCGTCGATTCGATGCTGAAGAGCCTGCCCAACAAGAAGGGCGAGTCGCCGCGTCTCGTGCACCGACTGGACCGTGACACCTCCGGCTGCCTTGTCGTCGCCAAGACCAAGGCATCCGCCGCGCATTTCGGCGAGATGTTCTCGTCGCACCAGACGCGCAAGATCTACTGGGCCGTCGTCTTCGGCAACCCGCAGCCCAAGCAGGGCTCCATCTCGTGCTTCCTCGCCAAGCAGCCGATGGGCGAGGGCGAACAGATGATGGTGGTGCCGCAGGGCACCCCCGGCG
>CAMDAL010000065.1 GCA_945888565.1 Devosia equisanguinis
CTCCGATACATCCTCGGCAGCCGGGCGGCTTGCCAGCTCGCGGCGGAGGTAGGCGGCAGCGAGCTGCTCGGGCGTCAGCAGCGCCATCAGTTCGGCGACCAGCGCCGCCTCGTTCTCGTCCGGCGGCGTGATCGCCTGCGCACGGGCCAGCATCTGGTCGTGGTTGTGCCGTTCGATCTCGGCTATGGTCGGCGCGCCGCGCTCGGACGACTTGATGTTGGCGTAGCCAAGGGTACGGGCCACCGCCTTGCGGCGATGCATCGGCACGATCAGCACGCAGGTGCCCTTGCGCCCGGCCCGGCCGGTGCGGCCGGAGCGGTGCGTCAGCGTCTCGGGGTTGGACGGGATGTCGGCGTGAATGACGAGGTTGAGGTTCGGCAGGTCGATGCCGCGCGCCGCAACGTCGGTCGCCACGCAGACGCGGGCGCGGCCATCACGCATCGCTTGCAGCGCGTTGGAGCGCTCGGCCTGCGTCAGCTCGCCCGAAAGGTGCACTACCGCGAAGCCGCGATTGCCGAGCCGTGCGGCCAGGTGCTTGGTCGCCTCGCGGGTGTGGCAGAACACGAGGGTGTTGCTGTCATCGTAGAGCAGCAGCGTGTTGATGATGGCGTGCTCTTTTTCATCGGAGCGCACCAGCACCTGCACGTAGTCGATATCGGCATGCCGCTCATGCGCAGCGGTCGCGGTCAGGCGCAGGGCGTCGTTTTGGAAGCTCTGCGCGAGTTCGGCGATCGCCTTGGGCACGGTCGCAGAGAACAGCAGCGTGCGCCGGCCTTCCGGCGCGGCGGCGAGGATGAACTCGAGGTCCTCTCGGAAACCGAGGTCGAGCATCTCGTCGGCCTCGTCGAGCACCACCGCCCGGATGTTGGTGAGATCAAGCGCACCCTTGGAGATATGGTCGCGCAGGCGGCCCGGCGTGCCGACGACGATGTGCGCCCCGCGCTCCAGCGCCCGCCGCTCGGTGCGGATGTCCATGCCGCCGACGCCGGCGGCAATCCTCGCGCCGGTGTCGGCATACAGCCACTGCAGTTCGCGCTGCACCTGCAGCGCCAGCTCGCGGGTCGGAGCGATCAGCAGCGCCAGCGGCGCGCCGGCCTCGCCGAGCGTCGCCTCGTCGCCCAGAAGCGTCGGAGCAATGGCCATGCCGAAGGCGACCGTCTTGCCCGATCCGGTCTGCGCCGAAACCAGCAGGTCGCGCCCCGCCGCCTCTTCGCCGAGCACGGCGAGCTGCACGGGGGTGAGTTCGTCATAGCCCTTGGCGGCGAGGGAGGTCGCGAGGGCGGGATGGATTGAGTCAGGCAGCATGGTCACATGATCTTTCTGGCATTGCGCCAGGACCCGGCCGCTATGGGCACAGGGTCCGAAGGAGGAGCCGGATCGTATGACTTCGGCCTACCCCAAGCCTCGGCCCGTATTCGGGCAACGAGGGCATCAGGCCCCTGCATGCAACCTGGCAATACAAAAGGGCCGCCCGGAGGCGGCCCTCGGAACTTCATATCAACCGGCTGGGGATCAGCCGACGATCTCGTCGTCGCCAAAGAAGAACTTGATCTCGATGGCGGCGTTCTCGGGGCTGTCCGAACCGTGCACCGAGTTCTCGCCCATGTTGAGCGCGAATTCCTTGCGGATGGTGCCCTCGGCAGCGTTGGCCGGGTTGGTGGCGCCCATGATCTCGCGGTTGGCGAGGACGGCGTTCTCGCCTTCCAGCACCTGGATGACGACGGGCGAAGCGATCATCTGCTCGACCAGTTCGCCAAAGAACGGACGTTCCTTGTGGACCGCGTAGAAGCCTTCGGCCTGCGCGCGGGTCATCTGGATCTTCTTGAGCGCGACGGGCTTCAGGCCCTTTTCCTCGAACTTGGTGAGGATCTTGCCGATCAGGTTACGACGGACGGCATCGGGTTTGATGATCGAAAAAGTGCGCTCAATGGCCATATGTCTGGTCCTCGGATGGCGGGAAAGTGCGCCTTCTAACGGAGAGCCGTGACGGGCGCAAGACGGGCGATGGCGCGCCTACGGGCCGGGCGAAGTCGGCGGGCCAAGAATTCGAAACCTGATGGCCGCAAGACCGGCCAGCCCCGAGACGAACAGGCCACCCAGTGCGCCGATCAGCGGTGCAACCCAGTCCACCGCGCCCAGACCATTCCAGTGAGCGGGCAACCACGCCGCGAAGGCGCAGACCAGCGTGCCGACTACTGCAATCTGCACCACAGACAGCGGTCGCCTCCTCTCCTCGAACAGCAGCACGATCACGGAGACCGCGATGCCAGGCAGGATACCGAAGACCAACCCGCGATATGCACCGAACCCGATGGCTGGCAGCAGGGCTGCCGCGATATGGAGTCCGGAGTTCTGCCATCGCAACACTGCCGTCAGCAAGACTCCTGCCATCCCGGCGGTCAGCGGCGCCCAAAGCGCGGCAAGCCTCACCAAGGCCCAGGGGCGCTCGACCAGCCGCGGCTCGAAAAGGCTATAGTCGCCGGACGGCGGCGCTGGCTCCGCGATCGGATCATCCGCCGGAACGACGATGCCACGGCGACGGGCTACTGCTGCCGCGATCCACGCTGCCATCAACCCGCACAGGGCGAAGAACGCCGCAAAGAGCGGCGGGTCGCCGTGCGCTATGCCGGCCAGCAGCCAGCCGAAACCGCCAGACGCAGCGGTGCCTATGATGGCGGCCTCGATGAAGTTCGGAGGACGAAACCGTGACAGCATCAGAATCGCGATGCCGGCCACCAGCCCTGGAACGAGACCGACGATCGGCCCCACGATAAGCGCGGGGATCGCGAAGACAATTGTGAAGGCAAGAGCGCCCAGAATGTTGGTGGCATCCCAGACGTAGTCCTGCCAACGCATGAGTGAGAAACCGAGAGAATAGACCGCAGTTGCCAACGGCGCGACCAGAAACGGAGCGCCGATTGCCGCCAGTTGCAGAAACGACTCCGTTCGAACGATACGCCAGCGCTGCAATGCATCCCCCGATGCTGACCCACCAAATTATCGACCTACACTACGAACTTTTCTGGAAATGTTCGCCGCATGTCGGTTCGGTCCGTTGTGACCCACTGATAGGGCATGGGCGTTGTGACAATCCTCCGCCCAGCTACCGCCGCCGACAAACGCAACTGCCCGACCAACCTCAAGCTGGCGCCGAGGATGGAGTTGCCGCTCCGGCAGCCTGAGCCAAGCCCAGCACGGCAGGCCTGACCGCCGGACCGCGCATTGGACTTCCTCGGCCAATTTGACTATTGCCACCTTCGCCATGCTGACCATCAACAACCTCCACTACCGTATTCAGGGCCGCCCGCTGTTTGAAGAGGCGAGCCTCGTGCTGCCCGATGGGGTGAAGGCCGGCTTCGTCGGCAAGAACGGTACCGGCAAGACCACGCTGTTCCAGCTGATCCAGGGGTTCATCGCCCCCGAGCAGGGCAGCATCGAAGTCAACCGCAAGGCGCGGATCGGCGGGGTGGCGCAGGAAGCCGTGGCGAGCGACATCTCGGTGCTCGAAGTGGTGCTGTCGGCCGACAAGGAGCGCACGGCGCTGCTGGCCGAAGCAGAGACCGCCACCGATCCGCACCGCATTGGCGACATCCATATCCGCCTCGCCGAGATCGACGCCCACACGGCGGAGGCGCGTGCCTCCACCATCCTCAAGGGCCTCGGCTTCGAGAAGGACCGGCAGCTCGCGCCAACCTCGGAACTCTCTGGCGGCTGGCGCATGCGTGTGTCGCTGGCCGGCGTGCTCTTCAGCCAGCCCGACCTGCTGCTGCTCGACGAGCCGACCAACTATCTCGACCTCGAAGGCACGCTGTGGCTCGAGAAGTACCTCGCGACCTACCCCTACACCGTGTTCATGATCAGCCACGACCGTGACCTGCTGAACAAGGCCGTCACCTCGATCGTGCACCTCGAGCACAAGAAACTGACCTTCTACAAAGGCAACTACGACACGTTTGAAGAGACCCGTCGCATGCAGATGGAGCTCAACAACAAGTCGCGCGAGAAGACCCTCGACCAGATCGCGCACCTGCAGAAATTCGTCGATCGCTTCAAGGCCAAGGCCACCAAGGCCGCGCAGGCGCAATCGCGCATGAAGATGATCGAGAAGCTGAAGCCGCCGGCGGCGATGTTCGACGAGACCTCCCTGCCCTTCAACTTCCCCAATCCCAAGAAGGTGCCATCCTCGCCGATGATCACTTTCGACAACGTGTCGGTGGGTTACGGCGAAAAAGTCATTCTCCGCCACATCACCAACCGCATCGACCCTGACGACCGCATCGCGCTGATCGGCGTCAACGGCAACGGCAAGTCGACCTTCGCCAAGCTGCTGGCCGGCGACCTGAAGCCGATGGGCGGCGAGATGCGGAAGGGCAAGGGGCTCGAGATCGCCTATTTCGCCCAGCACCAGCTCGACAAGCTGAAGCCGGAGCAGTCGCCGTTCGAGCATGTCGTCGACCTGATGCCCTATGACAGCGAGGCGAAGCGCCGCTCGCGCGTGGCGCAGATGGGGCTCACCACCTCGCGCATGGACACCAAGGTGAAGAACCTCTCCGGCGGCGAGCGGGCGCGGCTGATGCTGGGGCTCATCACCTTTGGCGGGCCGGGCATGCTGATCCTCGACGAGCCGACCAACCACCTCGATATCGACAGCCGCGACGCGCTGGTCGCTGCGCTCAACGACTACACCGGCGCCGTGCTGATCATCAGCCACGACCGCCACCTGATCGATGCCACGGTGGACAAACTCTGGATCGCCCAGAACGGCACGATCGAGGAGTTCGACTACGACCTCGACGCCTACCAGAAGATGCTGACCAGCAAGGACGGCAAGGGCAAGAAGGGCGGCAAGGACGAGCCGGCACCGGTCGAAGACAAGAAGGCCCAGCGCCAGGATGCCGCCGCGAAGCGGGCCGAAGTGGCGCCGCTGCGCAAGTCGATCAAGGATATCGAGCAGAAGCTCGGCCGGCTGCAGACCGAGCTGGCGCGGGTCCAAGGCGTGCTCGCCGATCCCAAGACCTATGACGGCGCGCCCGAGCGTGTCGCCCTGCTTGGCAAGGACAAGGCGCGCTTCGAGGCCGAGATCGCCACGGCGGAAGAGCGCTGGCTCGGCCTCAGCGCCCAACTCGAGGAAGCGCAGCGCGCATGATTTATCCGGCCCGCCTGCATCCCTCGAGAGTCGTACGCAGCCTGCATCGCCGCCTGCTGTCCCTGGTAGACCGGCGGCTGCGCAGGCCTCCAGGGGACATGCGGCACGTCGAGAGCACGCAAAGCATCATCACTCGGCACACGCTGGAAAAGCTCGTGGGCCGGGTCACGCTGCCGGACTTCACCGTCACCTACAGCGACAGGCAGCAGTATCGAACCGACGGGACCTATCACCGCGAAGCCGGCAGGTACGTGCTCGAGCTTTCCACGGTCGACGATCAGTACGATTTCATCACCACGACCCGGGAGCTTGGTCCCGCCTACCTCTACTGGCTCATGCATTGTCCACCAGAGGTAGAGTTCGTTTCGGTCACGCTGTCGGACGGCAACGCGCCATCGGGAGCACGCTTTGCTCCGTCCACCAACAACGCCCGAATGGTCCCCCTCCCGGATCCGTACTTCTTTCGAAACACGGGGTTTGAGCAGTTCCGCCAACTGGCGGCACGCCGCCCGGTGGCATGGGCCGACCGCTCGAGCGAGATCGTCTGGCGCGGCGTGGCTTCGGGGCACGGCACATTCGATCCGGTGCTTGGCACACAGTGGCCCGGCCTAGCCGCGCAGCGCCTGGCACTCATCCTCGCAGGGCAGCCGCTGGAAGGCGTGGATGCGGCGTTGTCCGGCTATGCGCGGAGCGAATGCCATCCGCAGTTGCTGGAGCGTGCGGGTATCCTCAAGCAGGAACTTCCTGAGGCAAGCTGGGCGCGGCGCAAGTTCGCGATCGACGTGGATGGATGGACCAACACCTGGTCGAACCTGTTCGTCCGCATGCTCCTCGGCTGCTGCGTACTGAAGCTCGACAGCAAGTTCGGCTACCGCCAGTGGTACTATGACCGGCTGATCCCATGGGAGCACTATGTGCCGGTGAAGGCCGACGCCTCGGATCTGGGCGAGATGGTCGAGTGGGTTCGCGCCAACGATGCGCGAGCAGCCGAGATTGCCAGGAATGGACAGCGTCTCGCCCGTTCGATGAGCTTCGAGGCCGTTCGCGACGAAGCCGTGAACCTCATCACCGCGCACTGGCGGGGATGAGGAGCATGTCCCGGCTGCTTCCACATATGAAGCGCATCTGGCGGGGTATGCCGGTATCCCCGATGGTACGGACCATCCTCGGAACGCCAGTATGGCATATCCTCACCGCACGCGGCCGGGCGAACCTGCAGCGGCTCAGCGATCCGGCGATAATTCCGCCCGGCCCGCTGGTCATCTCGGCCTGCATCTCCGACCGCACGGGCATCGGTCGGGCAGGACGGCTGACGGTCAAGGCCGCAGAAGCGTGGGGCGTGCCTGTCATTGTGCACGACATTGCGGGCGACCCGCATATGCACAGGGTGCCGCGCGACCTGCCCACCGGCGGCGTCTGGATTGCCCACTGCAATCCGCCCGAGGCCGCCGTGGTGATGAGCCAGGCGTCGGAGCACCTCTGGGCGACGCGCTACCGCATCGGCTACTGGGCCTACGAACTCAGTGAGCTGCCGCGTTTCTGGCAGTCGGCTATCCCGTTCTTTCACGAAATCTGGACACCCAGCCAGTTCGTGGCAGACGCAGTCGAGCGGGCACGTGGCGGCGCTTCCACTATAGTGCGCGTGGTTCCGCATCCGATCGTCGTCGATCCACCTGCTGATGTCCTGCCGCGCACCGGCGGGCCGCTGACCTTCCTCGTCATGGCCGACGCCCGCTCAAGCTTCGCGCGCAAGAACCCGCCCGGTGCCGTCCAGGCCTTCCAGCAGGCGTTCACGCCCGACGATTCCGGCGTGCGCCTGGCGGTCAAGATCACCGCCGCCTGGAAGGATCCGCGTGCAGTCGCGGGGTTAAGGGGCGCGGCCGCCGGGTGGCCGAACATCCGCTTCATCGAGGATGATCTGAGCGACGCCGAGACCCAGAGCCTGGTCGCGTCCGCCGACTGCCTGGTTTCGCTGCATCGCGCCGAGGGCTTCGGCCTGCCAATCGCCGAGGCGATGCTTGCCGGCCTGCCGGTGATCGCGACAGACTGGTCGGGAAACACCGACCTCACCCGAGGCGCGAGCTATGAGGTCCCATACAGCCTCGTTCCTGCCGTCGATCCGTCCGGCCGCTACAGCGGCACTCGCCAGCAGTGGGCCGACCCGGACCTTGCCGCCGCCGCCGCCGCGATGCGGCGGGTGCGCGACGACCCGGCTGGGCGTGCAGCCATTGCCAGAAGCGGGCAGCGACGGGTGCGTGAGCTCTGCGCCGGGCTGCCACCCGATGCTATCGCGGCGTTGATTGGACCAGCGCCGGCTTTCGTGGCAGATCGTCGTCAGGTCACGACCAAGGGAACCGACGAATGAAGCATCTCAGTGCTGGCGAGGTGATTTCGCTTCTCGGGCTCGAGCCGCATGTGGAGGGCGGGTTCTATCGCCAGACCTTCTCCGACCAGCCGGACCCGACCGGGCGGCCGATATCGACCCTCATCTACTACATGCTGACAAACAACGAGGCTGGCGCCTGGCACCGGGTCGATTCGGCGGAAGTCTGGCACTGGTACGCCGGTGCTCCCATGACCCTCAGCATGTCCCGCGACGGCAAGACCGTGACCACTCACGTGCTCGGCGCGGACCTCGCCACCGGTCAGCGTCCGCAGGGCGTGGTGCCGCCGGGAGCCTGGCAGCGGGCCAAGGTCGAGGGCGAGTGGGCCCTGGTTGGCTGTACCGTGGCGCCGGGCTTCCAGTACTCGAAGTTCGAGCAGGCGGAACCGGGCTGGGAGCCGGGCTGAGCTCAGCCCTTCTTCACCCAGCGGCCGTTCGGCTCCTGCTGCCAATAGGTGACCGCGTTGCCGTCCTTCAGCGCCCGCCAGGCGGTGCGCGCTTCGGTGACGGCGTCGGGATCGCGGCCGGAGAACATGAAGACGATGCGCTCATAGCCCTCGCCGGTCTGCGGGACCGCCCGATCGACGAAGAAGCGCACCTGGGCCCCGTTGGGGTTGTGCGGGCGGGTGGTGATCAGCACGGGCTGCACCGCATCCTCGCTGCCGCCAGCGCGGGCGTGCGGCAGGAAGCTGTCGTCGCGATAGGTCCACAGCATGTTGTCGATCGCCTCGGCCCGCTCGTCGCTGGACGTTTCGACCACCACCTTCCAGCCGCGCTCGAGGCTCTTTTCGACGAGCACGGGCAGCACCCGTTCGAGCGGCTGGCTTTCGAGGTGGTAGAAGAGGATCTCGCTCATTTGCCTTCGTAGTTGTCCCGCACCAGCCGGTCGAGCAGCGTGACGCCAAAGCCCGAGGCCCAGGCGCCGTTCGTCTCGGTCTGCGGCGAACCGAGCGCCACGCCGGCGATGTCGAGATGCGCCCACGGCACGTCGTTGACGAAGCGCAGCAGGAACTGTGCCGCCGTGATCGAGCCTGCCGGGCGGCCGCCCGAGTTCTTGATGTCGGCGAAGCGGCTCTCGATCAGCTTGTCGTAGGCCGGTCCGAGGGGCATGCGCCAGACCTTCTCGCCGGTGGCAAGGCCTGCGGCGAGCAGCTTCCCAGCCAGATCGTCATTGTTGGAGAACAGCCCCGCATGATCGTTGCCGAGCGCCACGCCGATCGCCCCGGTCAGCGTCGCGAGGTTGATCATGGCGCGCGGCTTGAACCGCCCCTGCGTGTACCAGAGGGCGTCCGCCAGCACGAGCCGACCCTCGGCGTCGGTGTTGACCACCTCGATGGTGGTGCCGCTCATCGCCTTGAGGATATCGCCCGGGCGATAGGCGTTGCTGGACGGCATGTTCTCAACGAGGCCGATCACCCCGATGGCGTTGACAGCGGCCTTGCGGGTGGCGAGCGCCTGCATCAGTCCGATCACGGCAGCCGCGCCGCCCATGTCGCCCTTCATGTCCTCCATGCCGGCGCCCTGCTTGAGCGAGATGCCGCCGGTATCGAAGACCACGCCCTTGCCGACGAAGGCGAGTGGCGCATCGCCATCCTTGCCGCCCTTCCAGCTCATGATCACGAGGTAGGGTGGACGATCGGAGCCCTGCGCCACGGCGAGCAGGGCACCCATCCCGAGTTCCTCCATCGCCGCGCCATCGAGCACCTCGACCTCAAGCCCGAGTTCCGTCAACTCGCTGGCCCGCTCCATGAACTCCGTGGTGCCGAGCACGTTGGGCGGCTCATGCACCAGGTCGCGGGCGAGAATTTGCCCGTTCGCCACGGCCATCCGGTCGGCGATCGCCTTGTCGGCGGCGGCCCTGCTGGCGATGTGCAGCGTCACCGCAAGGCTGTTGTCGGTATCGTCCTTCTTGGCGGATTTGTAGCGGTCGAAGCGATAGTGGCGCAGCGTCAGCCCGGCGGCCAGTTCGCCGACCCGCTCGGGCGTCGCTGCATCGTCGTCGAGCAGCACTGCGGCCCTGGTGACCTTCAGGCCCATCAACTTGCTGGCGAGCGAGCCGCCACGATCGGCCCAGGCACTGGGGCTGGAGCCATTGGACGGCTTGCCGCTGCCCAGCACCAGCAGGCGCTGCGCCTCGACGTTGGGGGGCGCCAGCAGATCGAGCATCTGGCCCTGCTTGCCCTTGAAGTTGGACGCGGCGGCGAGCTTCGTCCAGTCGAGACCGGTCGCCTGCCAGACGGCGGCAGCGCCCCCCGTGGGCTCAGCGTCCTCTGCGACGTAGATGACCAGCGCGCCAGTTGCCTTCACGGGCAGCGCGGCGGTCTTCACGATGAGATCATGCAGCATGGACAAGACCCTGAAATAGCGCGCGATATGCCGCGCCCAAAACTAAGTCCGTCACAGATAGCGCCGTCGCCCGGCGCGTCAATCCCGCAACAGCAACGTGAGCCCCGCCCGGCCCACGACCGTTGCGCTTGCCAACCAGGGGTAGCGGCGGGCAGAGTCCGGCCACTGCCGAGCCGACTCTCGCCCGGCCCATCGACCATCGGACACGCATGGACCGGCTGAAGCGCTATCTCGTGGGGCAGTTCGCCACCGAAGCCGCGACCCTGTTCGCCGTGGCGATCAGCATCATCTTCCTGGTGCAGTGCCTGCGCGTGGTCGATGTGGGGTCAGTGCGCGGCCAGGGTCTGGTGACGCTCGGTGCCCAGGTGCTGCTCGCCCTGCCCTCGGCCTCGATGGCCTTCATCCATGTCTGCATCGGCATCGGGCTGGCGCGTGCGCTGCGCACCATGCAATCGACCCGTGAACTCCACATCCTGCATGTCAGCGGCAAGCTCGGCACGCTGGCCCGCGCCATTGCTGTCTATGCCGCCGCCGGAGCCGTGCTGCTGCTGTTCGTGGCGCATGTGGCGGACCCGGCGGCATCGCGCGAGAACAGCACCATCCGCTCGCGCATCGCCGCAGACCTGGTCGGGCGCTCGCTGGTCCCCAACCGCTTTGCCGAGGTGACCAGCGGCGTCACCGTGACAGTGGGCGGACGGCGGGCCGGAGGCGAGATCACCGCCTTCTTCGCCGACGATCGGCGCGAGGCGACGCGGCGCACCTACATCGCCGAGTCGGCGACGATTACCTCCGACGACATCGGGTACGTGCTGCAACTCTCGAACGGCGTGGTGCAGTATCGGACGGAGGAGGGCAAATTCTCCGAGATCGCCTTCGACCGTTATGATCTCGCCTTCGAGCGCCTGACGGGCGAAGCGGACACCGGCGAGCGCACCGCCCAGACGAGCCTCGACATCGTCGCGGAAGCCAATGCGGAGGGCTGGACCGATACGCGGTTGCGCAGGCTCGCCGACCGCACGCTGGAGGGACTGCGGGTCCTGTCGATCTGCCTGTTCGTCTTCGCGCTCGCCGGCTTTCCGAGCGGACGGCGCAGGGAGCCGCGGCTGCCGGTCGAAATCATTGTGCTCGGCGCGGCGTTCTTCGAGCGGGTGCTCGCTACCTATGCGCCGGGCGATGGCTGGCTGGCGCCGCTGACCGGCTTTGTCGCGCTGACCGGCGTTTCTCTGGTGATCCTCGTGTTCCGGGTCAAGCCCTTCGCCCGACCGCGGCGCGAGGCGAGGAGCAAGGCACCGGCATGAACCGCATCGACTGGATCATCGTCCGCCGCCTGCTCGGCAGTATCGGGCTCACGCTGCTGATCCTCTATGGCCTCGTGCTGCTGGTGGAATCGCTGTCGACCTCGCGATTTGCGGCGCTCTCGCGCCTCGGCGGCCCGGGCCTTGCGATCCTCGCCATTGCCGCTTCGGCGGCCCGCTGGATACTGGATACCCTGCCGCTTACCGTGCTGGTGGGGGCGATCGCCGGGCTGCTCAACCTGCAGACCACCCACGAGATGACCGTCATCAAATCCTCCGGGGCCTCGGTGTGGCGGCTGATGCGGGCGCCCGTCGCCACCGCGATTGTCCTCGGGCTGCTGATTTCGATGGGGGCGCACGCCGCCGTGGTGACCTTGAACCGCGGCCTCACCGTCGAGGGCGGCGAAGCGCGGGTCGGCGCCGGCACCTTCTGGCTGGAGGAGCGCAATGCCGAGCAGCCCTACATCCTCGAGGCCGGCTACGTGCATCCGGGTGGCGAGGCGCTGGGCAATGTCAGCGTCTTCATGCTCGACTCACCCCGCGAGCGGATCGAGGCCGAGATCGCCGAACTGATCGGCGGCGAATGGGTCATGCCGACAGCCACGCAGTTCGTTTCGGCCCGCGTGCCCGAGCAGGTCACCGACTTCCGGCTGCCGACCACGACATCGCCCGGCGACATGCAGACAAAGATCAGTTCGGTCAAGGACATGACGGTCTACGAGCTGGCGGCGGCGCTGGCCGCCCGGCTCAACGACCCGCGCAAGCGAGCCGAGACCGTCACGCAGTTCATCAGGTTGCTGGCGCTTCCGGCCAGCTTGTGTGGCTCCCTGGTCATTGCCTTCGCATTTACGGCCGGTTATCGAAGGACCAATAAGTATGGTGGGACGGTGCTTTATGGCATCGTTCTTGGTTTCGTGGTTTATGTGGTGACCGAGATGGCAGGGCGCGCCGGGGACGCTGGAGTGATCCAGCCGGTGATTGCCGTTCTCGGGCCGGCATTGGTTGCCATCGTCGCGGGAGCGACGGTGCTGCTCAACAGGGAAGACGGGCGCACGTGAAGTCTGGACGCCGCGACCGGGGTGGACTTGTGCGCTTGCAGCGCCTCGGCAGCGCATTTGGGCTCGCCCTGGCGGTCCAAGGCGCACTGCTTGCCCCGGCACATGCCCAGTTCCTGCCCGAAGGGTTTTTCACCCAGTTGCCCGAACCAGGGGCTCCGGCGCAGGTCGAGGCCAACACGCTCAACTACGACGCCATCAGCGACGTGATCAGCGCCACCGGCCGCGTCGTAATGAACTACGCCGGCTATACCCTCGCCTGCGATTCGCTGCGCTTCGAGCAGGGCTCGGGCTCGGTGATCTGCGAAGGCAACGTGCGGATCACCGATGCGCAGGGCACGCGCTACGAAGCCGACCGCATCGAGGTGACCGGCGGCATGAAGGAGGCCTTCATCCGGTCGCTGACCCTCACCACCACCGACGGCGCGCAGATCACCGCCGGTGATGCCCGGTTCAGCGAAACGCTGGAGACCGTGCTGACCGACGCGAGCTATTCGCCGTGCGGCCTCTGCATCGACGAAAAGGGCAATCGCATCGGCTGGAAGGTCAAGGCCGCCACGCTGAAGCAGAACAGCCAGACCAAGGTCGTCTATTTCGAACAGCCCAGCCTCGAAGTGCTCGGTGTCCCTGTTGCCTGGCTACCCTGGCTCTGGCTGCCCGACCCCACCAGCAAGCGCAATACCGGCTTCCAGTTGCCCAGCGTCGACTACAAGGCCGACCTCGGCGGGCGGCTGCGCGTGCCGTATTTCATCGGCATCGGGGAGGATACCGACATCCTGCTCGCGCCTCAGCTGATGACGCGGCAAGGGTTCCTGATGGCTGCCTCGTGGCAGCAGCGCTTCGACTACGGCGCGTTCAGTATCGAGGCCTCGGGGCTCTATCAGCTCGACCCCGGCGCCTTCGCGGGTACGGTCGGCGATCGGGACTGGCGTGGTGCCATCGAAACGGACGGGCAGTTCCAGGTCGCGTCGGATTGGACCATCGGGTGGAACTACACCACCTTCACCGATGCGGCCTATCTCAACGACTACGACTTCAACAACGCCGGCCGGGTGGTGAACGAGGTCTACACCACCCACCTCAGCGACGATTTCTTCGTCGATATCAGGCTGCAGGAATTCAAGCTGCTCGGCGATGTCAGCGATGCGGATCAGGACCAGCAGGCGCTCGCCATCCCGAACGCCCGCAGCGCCAACTATTTCGACCTCGGCGTGAACGGCCAGATCCGCCTCGACGGCACCTTCCTCGGCGTGATGCGAGACGCGGACTCTGTAGAACTGCTCAAGTACGGCGTGCCGTATGTGTTCGGCTATGAGGGCCAGAAGTTTCACGGCACTGCTGAAGGCGGCTGGCAGAACCAGCACATCCTTCCTGGCGGCATCGTAGCTACCCCCTATCTCGGCGTTCGCGGCGACATCGCCAACTATGGCGATGGTGATCTGGCAACTTTAGGTGAACCCTCCGACCAGTTGCTGTTCAACGCTACCCCGGTCGCGGCGATGGACGTGCGGTGGCCGATGATCGCCAGCTCCGGCGCGGACACCCACCTGCTCGAGCCGATCGCGCAGCTCGTCTGGCGCGGCAGCGACACGAGCGCCGT
>CAMDAL010000066.1 GCA_945888565.1 Devosia equisanguinis
CGTCGTCGTCCTGATCGGCTTCCGTCTGCCGATCCTGATCGGCGGCTCGGTCATCGTCGAGCAGGTGTTCCAATGGCCGGGTCTGGGCAATCTGTTCGTTCTGTCGGTCCGCAACAAGGATCTCCCCACGGTGATGACGATCGCCCTCCTCTCGGTGGTGCTGGTCCTCGTGGTCAGCCTCGTCATCGACATTCTCACCGCGATCATCGATCCGCGGGTCCGGCTGGGTGGAGACTGACCCCATGGCCCTCAGCGATATCGTCAGCCGCCGCACCCGCCTCGATCGCCAGTTCGACCAGCTTCGCAGGCTCGAGGAAGCCGGCAAGCTGAAGCCGGCCAGCGGCAGCCGCGTAGTCCGCAAATTCCTCAACAACCGCCTCGCCGTGATCGGGCTGGTGGTGTTCACGCTCATCCTCCTCGCCTCGATCTTCGCGCCGCTGCTGACGCCGTGGGATCCGACCAAGATCAACCTGCGCGCCATCAACCAGTCGCCCTCGTGGGAGCACTGGTTCGGCACCGACAAGACCGGGCGCGACGTGTTCGCCCGGGTGCTCTATGGCGGTCGCATCTCGATCCTGGTGGGCCTCGGTAGCGCCCTGATCTCGGCGCTGATCGGCGTCATCATCGGCTGCTATGCGGGTTATGTCGGCGGCTGGCTCGACGCTATCGTTATGCGCATTTCGGAAGCCATCATGGCCTTCCCCGAAATCATCCTGGTGCTGGTGCTGGTGACGATCCTGGGCCAGTCGCTGTTCAACATCATGGCGATCTTCATCGTCGGCGGCTGGTGCGGCATCTATCGGCTGGTGCGGGCGCAGATGCTGTCGCTGCGCGAGGAAGAGTATGTGCAGTCGCTGCGCAGTTTCGGCCTCAACCGGGCGCTGATCAGCTTCAAGCACATGCTGCCCAATGCGCTCGGGCCGGTGATGGTCAACATCACGCTGTCGACCGCCGCGTTTATCCTGCAGGAGGCCGGCCTCAGCTTTCTCGGCCTCGGCGTGCCGCTGTCGATGCCGACCTGGGGCAACATCCTCAATGTTGCGCAGGACCTCACGGTGCTGCGCAACAGCTGGTACCTATGGCTGCCGGTGGGCATCTTCATTTCGCTGTTCGTGCTCAGCGTGAACTTCATCGGCGACGGGTTGCGCGACGCCACCGACCCAACGGCGCAGGGCTGAGCCATGTCCGAGATCGCCATCAGCGTACGCAACCTCAAGACCTTCTTTTACACCAACCAGCGGTGCAACAAGGCGGTCAACGGCGTGTCGTTCGACATCCACAAGGGCAAGACGCTGTGCATCGTGGGCGAGAGCGGCTGCGGCAAGTCGGTGACCGCGGCGGCGATCATGCAGCTCCTGCCCCGCCTGTCGCGAATCGAGGATGGCTTGATCACCTATCACAGCGACCAGGGCGATATTCACATCGAGCGGCTGCCGCGCAACGGCCCCCAGATGCGCGCCATTCGCGGCGCCGAGATCGCCATGATCTTCCAGGATCCGATGACGGCACTGAACCCGGTGTTCACCGTCGGCTTCCAGATCATGGAGAATATGCTCTACCACACTAAGCTGCGCGGCCGGCAGCTCAAGGACAAGGCGATCGACCTTTTGCGCTCGATGGGCATTCCGGCGCCGGAACGCCGCGCCGAACAGTTCCCGCACCAGTTCTCGGGCGGCATGCGGCAGCGGGCGATGATCGCCATGGCGATGGCCTGCAACCCGAAAGTGCTGATCGCCGACGAGCCGACGACGGCACTCGACGTCACCATCCAGGCGCAGATCTTCGAGCTGATGACGACGCTCAAGCGCGAGCACGGCACGGCGATCATGCTGATCACCCACGATATGGGCGTGGTCGCCGAACTCGCCGACGATGTGGCCGTGATGTACATGGGCAATATCGTCGAGGCGGGCACGGTCGAGGACATCATGCGCCGGCCGACGCATCCGTATACGCGGGCGCTGCTCAACTCGATCCCGGTGCTGGGGCGCGGCAAGAACCAGCGCGTGCTGCCGATCCCCGGCTCGACGCCCGATCCGCTGAACCGGCCCGTCGGCTGCCAGTTCGCCGATCGCTGCACCTACCGGATCGAGGCGTGCAATGTGATGCCCGCCGAGACCCAGATGACCCCCACCCACCGCGTCATGTGCTGGCGCCATGAGGAGCTCGCCAATGCTCCGCGACAGTAACGACGTCATCCTCAGCCTACGCAGTGTGAAGTCGCACTTCCCGGTCAAGGCCGGCGTGTTCAAGCGCACCGTCGGACAGGTGAAAGCGGTCGACGGTGTCGACATCGACATTTATCGCGGCGAAGTGCTCGGCCTGGTGGGCGAAAGCGGCTGCGGCAAGACCACGCTGGGCAAGACGATCCTGCAGCTGGTGCGGGCGACAGCCGGCGAGATCGTCTACAGTTCCAAGACCGACAGCGCCGACCTCACCAAGCTCTCCAACCGCGAGCTCGACCCGTATCGCCGCCGGCTGCAGATCGTGTTCCAGGACCCCCATTCCTCGCTCAATCCGGCCTTCACCATCTTCGGCTCGCTCGAGGACGCGCTGATCAAGTTCGGCGTCAAGACCAGGAAGGCGCGGCGCAAGATCGTCGGCGATTTGCTCGAATCGGTGAACATGCGGGCCGAGTACATGGACCGCTATCCGCACGAGTTTTCGGGCGGGCAGCGCCAGCGCATTGGCATTGCGCGCGCGCTGTCGGTCGATCCCGAGCTCGTGGTCTGCGACGAGGCGGTGAGCGCGCTCGACGTGTCGATCCGCGCCCAGGTGCTGGAGCTGCTAATGCAGCTCAAGCGCGACCGCAACCTCACCTACATCTTCATCACCCACGATCTCAGCGTCACCGAATATATCTGCGACCGTATCGCGGTGATGTATCTGGGCCGGATCGTCGAGCTCTGCTCGTCCGAGGATCTCTACGCTCGCCGGCTGCATCCCTATACGCAGGCGCTGCTGTCGGCCATCCCGGTGGCCGATCTCGATCGGCGGAGCCAGCGCGTGGTGCTCGAGGGCGATGTGCCGAGCCCGGTGAATCCGCCCTCGGGCTGTCCGTTCCACCCGCGCTGCCGGTTCAAGCAGGACATCTGCAGCCAGGTCGTGCCGCAACTGAAACGCTATTCCATCGACGGCCGCAGCGACCATTTCGCGGCCTGCCATCTCATCGACGCACCCGAGGCGACCGTCGCCTGACGCCGCCCATTCACGGAGCCTACCCAGAAAATGCCGGCCTTCGATCTCAAGAACGTCCCGGGTGTCATCCCCGCGATGGTGACGCCGTTCGACGAAAACGAGAAGCTCGACGAAAAGCGCCTGCGCGCCGTCGTCAACTTTCTCATCGAGCACAAGCTCGAGGGGCTCTACATCACCGGTTCGACCGGCGAGAGCTTCCTGATGTCGCCCGAAGAGCGCAAGCGCGTCGTCGAGATCACGGTTGAGGAAACCCGCGGCCGCATTCCAATCATCGCCCATATCGGCGCCATAGGCACGCATTCCTCGATCGACCTCGCCAAGCACGCCGCGGCGGCCGGCGTCGATGCGATCTCCTCGGTGCCCCCCTTCTACTGGGGATTTTCCGCCGACCAGATCGTCAGCTACTACACCGACCTCACCGCCTCCACGTCGCTGCCGATGTTCGCCTACAATGTGCCCATGGCAGCGCTCGGCTTTGACGTGATCAAGCGGTTGGCGCAGATCCCAGGCTTGGTCGGGGTCAAGTACACCGCCTCCACGCATCACGAGATCATCCGCATCAAGCAGGAAATCCGGTCCGATTTCATCGTCTATTCCGGCTCGGACGAGATGGCGATGTCGGGCCTCGGCTTCGGCGCCGAAGGGATCATCGGCTCGTTCTACAATCTGATGCCCGAAATCTTCATCCCGCTGCGCGATGCCGTGGCGGCGGGTGACCATGTCGAGGCTAAGCGGCTGCAGGAAATCGGCAATGCGGTGATCTTCCACTCGCTGCCACGCGGCGGCGTCACCTGCATCAAGCGCGGTATGGCATGGCTTGGCTGCGATGCGGGCTATACGCGAAAGCCCCTCGGCTCTTATGTCGATGCGGCCGCAGAGGCAAAGCTCAAGGACGACTTCCGCACCCTGCGCGACGAGCGCGGCCTCAAGGGTGTCGCGTTCCTCGACGCGCTCTGAGCGGGGCTGCGATGGCACAGGGGCTCCGCAACGTTCTGACGCTGAACTCGGATCGATCGGTCCGCGACGGCAGCACAACCGACCTTGTCGACGCGATCCGGCGCGGCGCGGATCTCCGCATCGGCACCGCGTTCCGTCACAATGAGCATATCGACACCTCCTCGCCCAGCAATGAGTTGATCGAGGAGGTAGCAGAGTTCCGCCAGACGCTACTGCTCGATGACCGCTGGGCGGCCGGCATCATGACGCTGCGAATGCCGGTGGAATTACCCGAGGGGTTCGGGCCGCGTCCATCGATGTCGTTCTTCCTCTACAATCAGGATGGCACGCAGGCGATCGCCCGCCCCTATCTCGACGGCGAGGCGCCGACGGGAGCGCCGGGGTCCTATCCGGTCGAACCCGACCCGGCGATGCCGAAATACCATCAGTTCGACAATTTCGACGTCGGCACGAACGGGCCCTCGCACAATTTCGTCTACGACTTCGACAGCTTCCGCTTCCTCGTTAACGATCGCTGGCGCGAAGTGCTGGCGCACGACTACGAAGGGCGGCCGAAATCGGGGTCGATCGACGCGCTGACCGAAGCGTTCCTGCGCGGTTCGCCGGTGAAGGTGGCGATCGACAAATTCTGTATCGGCCTCGTGCCGCCGGACGAAACGGCGCCCGATCACGAGGCCTTCATCCACGCCGGCTCCTGCTACTACTACACCGACCGCAAGCTGTTCATCACCGGCACGCACCCTGCGGTGCGCGTGAAGCCGGCCATTCCGATGCGCTATGGCACGGGCGGCTGGGATTTCTGCTGGCTGGTGGCGCGGACCGACGGCCAGGTCGAACGCTGGCGCTGCGATCCGCAAACGCTGAAATTCGACCGCAGCACACATCGCTACGACATGCGCTGGTTCGTTCTGAAGGATTGAAATGGCCAAGCTCGACAAGTTCCTGACAGTAGACGACTTCAAGCGCGTAGCCGAGCGGCGCGTGCCACGCATGTTCTTCCAGTACGCGGACTCCGGCGCCTATACCGAGAGCAGCTATCGCGCCAACGGCGACGACTTTGCGAGGATTAAGCTCGAACAGCGCGTCGGCCGCGACATTGCGGTGCGGAGCCTCAAGACCACCATGCTCGGGCGCGAGGTCTCGCTCCCACTGGCCATTGCGCCGACGGGTGCCGCCGGCATGCAAGCGGCGGATGGAGAGATCAAGGCGGCGCGAGCCGCCGAGAAGGCCGGCATCATCTGGACGATGTCGACGGTCAGCACCTGCTCGATCGAGGATGTCGCGGCAGCGACCAGCGTGCCGTTCTGGTTCCAGCTCTATGTGCGCAAGGACCGCGAGTTCACTAACAAGCTGATCGACCGCGCCAGAGCCGCCGGCTGCGAGGCGCTCGTCGTCACAGTCGATTGCCAGCATTACGGGCAGCGCCACAAGGATGTCCGCAACGGGCTGACGGTGCCGATCAAGTTCACGCCGAAATTCCTTGCCGGCCTCGCCCTCAAGCCTCGCTGGGTGCTGAGCATGCTGGGCACACGCCGTCATAGCTTCGGCAATTTCGTCGGCCATGTGCTGGGCGCGAGCAGTGCCGCTGCGCTTGCCCAATGGATGAGCCAGCAGGACGATCTGACGCTCAACTGGGAAGACATTCCGGCGATCAGGAAGCGCTTCGGCGGGCCCCTCGTGGTCAAGGGGATCCTCCATCCGGACGATGCCCGCGATGCCATCAATCACGGCGCTGACGCCATCATCGTATCCAACCATGGCGGCCGGCAGCTCGACGGCGCGCCCTCGACCATCAGCGTCTTGCCGCGCATCGTCGATGCCGTGGCCGGGCGGTGCGAGATCTATCTCGACAGCGGCGTGCGATCCGGCCACGATATGCTGAAGGCCGTGTCGCTCGGCGCGAAAGCCGTCTTCATCGGCCGGCCTATGCTCTATGGCCTCGGCGTTGCGGGTGAGGCCGGGGTGACGCGGGTCATCGACATCATCCGCGCGGAAGCCGACTCCGCGCTCGGACTGATGGGCGAGACCGACGTCACGACGCTGGGGGCTCACAATATCCACCAGCCCGACCCCCGCTTCAGCGATGGCGTTTGACAACGCTGAAATCGGTGCCTCGACCATTATCGAGCCCGGCGCCGAGATCGGCTTTCGCTACAGCGACGACTGCGGTCCAGCCCGCATCGGCGCCCATGGCATCATCCGTCGCGGCACGCTGATCTATGGCGATGTCAGCATCGGCGACTATTTCCAAAGCAGCCACAATACGACGATCCGGGGCAAGGTGCGCATCGGCGACTATTGCACCGTCACCAACAATTCGACGCTCGAAGGCCTGATCCGCCTCGGCACCGGCGTTCGCATCATGTCGCATGGCTATGTGCCGTCGCGGACCTGGTTTGGCGACCGGGTGTTCGTCGGGCCGGGGAAGTGTTCCTCAACGAAAAGCTGCCGGGGCGCGTCGATCGTCCACCGACGCCTCGCGGCGCGGCGATCAAGGACGATGTGCTGATCGGCGGGGGCTGCACCATCCTGCCGGGCGTCACCATCGGCGAGCGGAGATTTGTCGCCGCGGGAACGCTGGTGACCAAGGATATCCCGCCGCGCAGTTTCGTCGTTGGCCGGCCTGGGCGGATCGAGCCCCTGCCCGCTCATCTCGACCATCCGAACTCGGCGCATCTGTGGCAACAGCAGCGCGACCTCTGGCACCCGGCGGCCGACAATGCCGCCCTCGACTGGCCGGCGGACTGGCCCGAGCGCTACTGAGGCAGTTGCACCGAATCGACCAGCGCCCGCGCCGTGCCATAAAACAGGGCTTCACGCTGCGCGGTGCTGAGCCCGACCTGCCGCGAGCCGCGCTTCATGGCGCGCAGCTGTTCATAGCGGACGAAGGTCATGCGCGGGTCGCAATGGGCCAGACTCATCGAATGGTTGGTAGGTGAGAGATAAGCCCAGGCATTGCCGAAGGTGATGTACTTGCCGCGCATCGGCCCGATCATGTCGTCCGAGCCATACATCACCCGATCGACGCCGACGCCCATATAGAGCGCGTCCAGCGCATCGGAGTCGCAGACCGTCGAGGTGTCGTACCAGACATTGGGCAGGCCGCGCAGTTTGGCCGCGACCTTCTCGATCGCCCAGGGGGAGTAGCTGCGCGCACAATGTGCTAGGATCCATTGGGCGCCGGGATATTTCTCGCTCAGCCGCACCACATCGGCGATGTTGTCGGGGTCGGCAATGGCGTCGCGCTTGCTCAGATGCATCATGATGATGAGGCCAAGCCGGTCGGCCACCGCGATCTGGTGCTCCGGCATGAAGTCGGTCAGCCGGCCTTCGACCGCATCGCCGGTCGAGGCGTACCAGCGATAGGGTTTGAAGCCGATCAGTCCAGTCCGCCGCACCATTGTTTCGACATCCTCGGCGGTCATCGCCGGGTGCACGAGCCCAAGCCCCCGCCCCGCATTGCCGCCCTTGGCCACTTCGTCAGCCACGTAGACGTTCGAGCCGTCGAAGTCGCAGGGATGGGGGAATGGAAACGGGAAGGCCAGGCGTTCCATTTCGCGCCCCGGCATCAGGGCCGCATCGACCTCATCGGCCAGCTCCCACGTGACTTCCGGAAACAGCTTGCCGATGCCATCGACGAACGGACCAGTCGCCTTGTTGGGGGCGAGGTCGAAGGCCCAGCGATAGATGTGCGTATGCACGTCGAACACTTTGGCGGGCACGAAGCCATCGAGTTCCTCGGCCCAGATGCGCTGGTCGAGAGAGGTGAGATCGAGTTCGCCCATTGTTGGTCCTCAGTGACGACGGCGGGCAGCATTGCGCTGCGGCACGGTGGAAGCGAGATAGCCGGCGGTCTGGGCCGCGTCGAAACGATCGGGCGAGAAGGCGCTGAGGTCTATTGAGGTGCGCCCGTTGGCGACGAACTCGGCGAGGTAGTAGCCGGAGGCCGGGTTGTAGCTGAAGCCACCCGAATGGAAGCAGACGCCGACAAACAATCCTTCAGTCGCGCCGAACGGTCCGAGGATAGGCTCGCCATCCATTGAAAACGACAGCAGCCCGACCTTGCGGGTCTCCCACTCGGCGTTGTTCAACGCGGGAACGAAATCGCCGAAGCGCGCGAGCACCGCTGGCAACACGGTGGGGTCATCGGCAATCTCGGTCAGCCGGAAGCCGAACTCCCCCACTTTCCAATCGTCGCGGTCCGGCGTTTCCGCGCCGATCAGGATGCGGTTGCCGGCGGCGGGGCGGACATAGCCGAGATAGGGGTCGGCGTTGACCGGTGGCGCCGCGAACGGCGTGGGCAAGGGCTTGGACACATAGCGCTGATGGACGAAAGTCTTGGCCGGGATAGTGATACCCGCCGTCTCGAGCAACGGCAGGATCCAGGCGTAGTTGGCGACCACCACGGCGTCGGCCGGCTCAACACCGGTGTCGAGGCGCACGCCGGTGACGCGGTCGCCCTCAGTCACCAGTTCCAGCGCCGTGGCATTTTCGATGATGCGCACGCCGAGCTGGCGGATTTCGGCCGTCAGCGCCGCAAGGTATTCCTCCGGCTCGCTGTAGCCACCGAGCGGATCGAGTAATCCGACATGGTCGGCCTCGGGGTTGAGCTGCGGCCAGCGCCGGCGGATCTCGGCGGAAGAGAGGATCTGATAGGGCACATCATACTCGTCGTAGAGCGGCAGCAGCGCCTCGCGCGCCGGCCAGAGTTCAGGACTGAACAGGCCGAGGCAGCCATGCTCGTTATGGAACACGTAGGAGTCGAGCTCGCGGCTCATCTCGCGGAAGCGGCGGAGCGCGGTCTTGCGCGCTAGAATGCCGGTCTTGGACCACAGCAGCCCGGTTGAGATGCCGCCGGCGCGGCTGCTCGAGCCGGCGCCGATCGTGTCCTTTTCGAGCAGGGTCACGTCGCCATAGCCGAGCCGCTTCAGGTGATAGGCAGTGGAGAGCCCGGTGACGCCTCCCCCGATGATGATGGCTCGTCTACTCAACCTCGTGTCCCCGCTTGACAGGCTGCCCGCACTGCGTCTGTTATAATGATAAGATAATATCCGTATCAAGAGAGACGGCGCACAATGACATCCTATGTCGAGGAGTTCGACGATGGTCCAGGCGGATGGATGCGCGTTGCCAACAATTTCGATCCGCCGGCAGCTCTGCCCATCCGCAACGGCGCGGTCCGCTGCCAGGGGCCGTGGTGGGTCGACTACAACCACGCGCCACCTGGCGGCGGATACCTCCAATTGCTGATGGCGATGGTGACGCACGGGCCGACCACGGAGGCGGTGCGCGAGGTTTCCGGCAAGAACCGCTTCACCGCCGGTAAATATCCCACCGACTTCACCAATGCGCGCATGACGCTGCGCACCCGCGGCGAGCTTGAGGCGGCGGGCACGAAACTGTCGTTGCTGATCCAGGGGTCGGTCGACGGTATCACTTCGGGCTGGGTGCTGAGCGGCGACACTTTCGCGGTCAACAGCGAATGGACCGAGACCACCGTCACTGCCAAGCCCGACCCGGCACTCTGGACCAGCATCGGCTCGCGGCACGATCGCACCGACACCTATGGCGAAAAGCCGCTGCTGACGGTCCTCGGCAACGTCAATGTCAACATTCACATCATCATGTTTCCGGTGAAGCCGAGGCCAATGGGCGAGATCGGCGGCGATCCGCATCTGCTGCGCGCCGGGCGCGACTATCCGATCTGGCCCTCGAGCATTGCGCAGGGCTATGTCGAGATCGACCGCGTGCAGATCGACTTCGCAGGAGCTAACAATTGAGCCGCTACCCTCGTACTGTCCTCGGCACCGTCTGCGTCCCCTGGAAGGGGGATGGCACGCTCGACGAGGCGTGCTTCCGCCGCACGATCACCAATCTCGTTAAATCCGGCATGCCCGACCTCTACATCTTCGGCACCGCCGGTGAGGGCTATGCGGTCAGCGAGTCCGACTTCCGCCGTATCGCAATTGTCTTCGCCGACGCGATGCGCGAGGCGGGCGGGTCGCCGCCGATGGTCGGCGTAGTCAGCCAGTCTCTCGCCACCATCATCGAACGCATCGAGTTCTGCCGCTCGGAGGGGATCACGACGTTCCAGATTTCGCTGCCCAATTGGGGCACGCTTGCGGACACAGAACTCCGCCGGTTCTTCGCCGAAGTCTGCGACCGCTTCCCCGACTGCAAATTCCTCCACTACAATCTGATGCGCGCCGGCAGGCTTGTGCGACCACACGAGTATGCCGAGCTCGCCGAGCGCCATCCCAACCTCGTCGCGACCAAACACGGCGGCGCCGACATGCTCCAGCTCGTCGGGCTAATGTCGGAGGCTCCGCAGCTCCGCCACTTCCTCAGCGAGTGGGGCTACTACCTCACCGCTCCGCTTGGCGAACCGGCTCTTCTCGCTTCGCTGGTAGCGAGCAATCCCAAGCGCGCGCACGAATATCTGAATGTCGGCATCGACCTTGACTTGCCGCGGCTTGCAGAATTCCATCGCGAACTCAGCGGGACGACGCTGGCGCTCATCAACGCGGTTGGCCTCGGCCACATCGATGGCGCTTACGACAAGATCATCCACAAGCTGGCCGAACCGGATTATCCCCTCGAGCTCCTGCCACCTTACGAGGGTGCGACCGAGGCCGCCTATCAGCAGTACAAGGCGGCACTCGAGGCGAAATGGCCGCAATGGCTGCCTAACCGCTAACCGCACTGGCGATGCGCCAGACGCCGTGGGCGTCGCAGGCCGCGTAATACATGCGCAAGCGCCCGTCGGGGAGCGCGATCAGCGACATGTCCTCGGCATGCACGGCATCAATGTCGGTGCCGCCATAGCCATCGCCTTCGATGACGATGCCGTCGCGGGTCCAGTTCATGCCATCGGCCGAATGGGCAACGAAGATGCGCGAGCGATAGCCGGACATGTCGGCGGCGATCGAGGCCGCCGCAAAGCTCGCGCTTTGCCCCGTCGCGACGGCGTCGGCATCGAGGCTGGGATGCAAGGGACGGGGCTGTCCGGCGGGCAGATCCTGCCAGCCGGAATAGTACAGCCGCGACGGCTCGCCGGGGACGATCTCGGCCGCCGTAATCCCGGCACTGTCGAGGGCGTCGGTCCGATGCGCGAGCCGCAGACCCGCCTCGGCCGTGAAGTTCAGACCGTCCCGCGTGATGGCGCTGATCACCGGGGTGCCGATGCGCTCGCCCTGCCCGGGCGCGCCACCTTCATAGAGGGATTCGAAGCAATAAAGCCGGCCGCTGCCGTCCGGTAGTTGCTGGAAGCGCGGCGCACCGACGCCGCCGGGCCGCGTGAAGCGGATGCCGTCCTCGATGTGCCACGAAATCTGGTCGCGCGAGACGGCGCTGCAGATCGCAGTCGGGCGATCCGCCGTGCCGCGCGCTTCGAAATACATGCGCCACTCGCCGTCGGGCAGTTCCACAATGCTGGGGGCGAGGACGCGCAGCGCCAGATGCGGCAGCGCCGGCACGGGCGCGACCCGGATGCCGGGTTCTGGCGTAAACGAGAGTCCGTCTGCGGAGGTGGCGCTGAGAATATGGCCCTGGCACGCATCGAACGGTTTGCCCGGACCGATGCCGGTATAGAACAGCCGATAGCCGCCGCCCGGCTTGCGGACGATGCACGGCGCCTGCACCTTGTCACGGTCCAGATCGCGGCTGCCTTCGAGGCGCGCCCCCGCTTCCCTGTGCCAACGCTCCAACGAGGCCATCGCAAATCCCACCATTGAAACAGCGCTTTAGCGCGCTTGACGAATATCGGGTTATTCTTATAACAATATAGCATGGCGTCAACGATCGACGCGACAGGAGGACGGGTCGGATGGGTAAGGGGCAGGATCTCTGGAAGACGGCCAAGACCGTTATTCCGGGCGGCAATATGCTGCTGTCGAAGCGCCCCGAAATGTTCCTCCCCGAGCAATGGCCGGCCTATTTCTCCCGGGCCGCCGGCTGCCGCGTCTGGGATCTCGACGATCGCGAATATATCGACATGTCGATCATGGGCATCGGCTGCAATACGCTGGGTTATGGCCGTCCCGAGGTCGACGACGCGGTGCGGCGGGTGATCGACCTCGGCAATATGGCGACGCTCAATGCGCCGGAGGAGGTCGCGCTCGCCCAGAAGCTGGTCGAGCTCCACCCCTGGGCCGACATGGCGCGCTTCGCCCGTTCGGGCGGCGAGGCCAACGCGATCTCGATCCGCATCGCCCGTGCCGCCAGCGGCCGCGACGGCGTGGCGCTGTGCGGTTATCATGGCTGGCACGACTGGTATCTCGCAAGCAATCTGGGCGATACCGGCAAGCTCGCCGGCCATCTGCTGCCGGGCCTCAATCCGAATGGCGTTCCACAATCGTTGCGCGGCTCGGTGTTCCCGTTCGGCTACAATGACATCGCCGCATTGGAGGCGCTGGTCGCTACCGGCAAGATCGGCGTCATCAAGATGGAAGTGTCGCGCAACTATTCGCCCGACCCCGATTTCCTGATACGCGTCCGCAAGCTAGCGACGGACAATGACGTCATCCTGATCTTCGACGAATGCACGTCGGGTTTCCGCCAGGCGCTGGGCGGCCTCCACAAGATCTATGGCGTCGATCCGGACATGGCGGTGTTCGGCAAGGCGCTGGGCAATGGCTATGCTGTCACCGGCGTCATCGGTCGCCGCGACATCATGGAAGCGGCGCAGAACACCTTCATCTCCTCGACCTTCTGGACCGAACGCATCGGTTCGGCCGCCGCGCTTGCGACCCTTGCTGTCATGGAAAAGGAACGCTCGTGGGAAACGATCACCGCGATCGGGCAGGATATCACCACGCGCTGGCAGGCGCTGGGCAAAAAGCACGGCCTGCCGATCACCACGGCAGGCGTCCCAGCCCTCACCAGTTTCGGTTTCAAATCGCCCAATGCCCAGGCCTACAAGACGCTGATCAGCCAGGAGATGCTCGCCAAGGGCTATCTCGCGGGCAACAGCGTCTACACCTGCACCGAGCATACGCCTGCTATCGTCGACGGTTATTTCGAGGCGCTCCACCCCATTTTCGGGCTGATCCGCGAGTGCGAGGACGGACGCGACGTGCTGTCGCTGCTCAAGGGTCCCATCGCCCATAGCGGTTTCACCCGGCTCAACTGAGACAGACCATGACCCTGCCCCCGCTCACCGCCGACGCCATCGCCCCTTACGCCACGCTGCTCAAGGCCAAGGACGGCAAGTACACCGACCTCCCAGCCGTGCTTGAGATCGGCGACTCGCCCGGCCGGCATGGCTTCGCCATTCTCTGTCCGCAGCCGGCCCCGCCCGGCAAGATCAGCATTGGCAGCCTCGAGCGGCATCCGCATTCGACGCAGTCCTTCGTTCCGATCAAGGTCGGCCGCTGGGTTGTCGTCCTCGCGCCGAGCCTGCCCGACGGCTCGCCCGATGCTGCCAATGCGCGTGCCTTCATCG
>CAMDAL010000067.1 GCA_945888565.1 Devosia equisanguinis
CGCCGCATGCGTATCCCGATAGCCGTTGGTGATCGGATAGCGCCGCCCGAGCCCGAAGGCCTTGCGGGTGATCTTCACGCCCGGGGCCGACTGGCGGCGCTTGTATTCGGCGATGTTGGTGAGTCGCGCGATACGCTGCACCAGCGCCAGGTCGAAGCGGCCCTCGCCCTTTGCGACGATTTCGGCCAGCGACAGCTCCTTTTCCACCAGCCCGACGAGAATCTCGTCGAGGATGGGGTATGGCGGCAGCGAGTCCTGGTCCTTCTGGTTTTCGCGCAGCTCGGCGGTGGGGGCCTTGTCGATGATGTTCTGGGTGATGACCTCGCCGGACGGTCCGAGGCAGTCGGCCGGCTTGTGCTTGTTGCGCCAGTCGGCCAGCTCATAGACACGCATCTTCAGCATGTCCTTGATCGGGTTGAAGCCGCCATTCATGTCGCCATAGATGGTGGCGTAGCCGACCGCCATCTCCGACTTGTTGCCCGTGGTGAGCAGCAGGCCGCCCAGCTTGTTCGACACCGCCATCAGGTACACGCCGCGCATGCGCGACTGGATGTTCTCCTCGGTGAGGTCCGGGCCACGATTGCCGAACACCGGGGCGAGTTCGGCGAGCGCCGCCTCGACCGGGTCGCCGATCGACACGACATCGTACTTCACGCCCAAACGGCGGGCGCAATCCTCGGCGTCGGCCAGGCTTTCGGGCGAGGTGTAGCGGTAGGGCAGCATCAGGCAGTGGACGTTGTCGGCGCCGATCGCATCGACCGCGATCGCGGCAACCACGGCGCTGTCGATGCCGCCCGAGAGGCCGAGCAGCACATGCTTGAAACCGTTCTTGAGCACATAATCGCGCAGCCCCAGCACGCAGGCGCGCCACGGCGCTTCGTCCACCGACGAGAGCTGCTCGACGCGGTCGTCGCTCGAGCGCCAGCCATCGGGGGTGCGCTGCCAGCTGGAGATCAGCAGCTCGGGCTCGAAGCTCTTCGCCTGCACGACGAGCCGGCCGCCAGGCTCGACGGCGAAGCTCGCGCCATCATAGACCAGCTCGTCCTGTCCGCCGACCTGGTTGAGGTAGAGCAGCGGCACGTTGTCCTCGGCGACGCGGTCGCGCACCAGCTTGTAGCGGGTGGCCTGCTTGTTGCGCCAATAGGGCGAGCCGTTGGGGCAGAGCAGCAGCTGCGCGCCATGGTCGACAAGGTGGGCGCAGACATCGGGGTGCCAGATATCCTCGCAGATCGGAATGCCGATCGAGACGCCCTTGATCGTCACCGGCTCCTGCAGCTCGGCGCGCTCGAAATAGCGCTTTTCGTAGAAGATGTCGTCGTTGGGCAGTTCGCGCTTGAAACGGCGGGCAATGATCTCGCCGCCCTCGCACACCAGCGCGGCGTTGAACAGCGTGCCGCCATCCTGCCAGACGCAGGGCATGATCGCGGTGACATTGGTTCCCGCGGTCGCGCGCGCAAACTCCTCGGCGGCTTCCATGGCGTCGGCAACGAAGCGCGGCTTGAACAGCAGGTCGTCGGGGAAGTAGCCGGTGATGAACAGTTCGGGGAACAGCAGGATATCGGCCTGCCTGTCGACCGCCTGCTGCAGCGTTTCCTTCGCCAGCTGCAGGTTCTGCGCGATGGCGCCGACCGTGGGGTTGAGCTGGGCAAGCGCAATGCGAAGTCGATCGGTCACGGGAGAAGTCCGCCGCAGGAGAGAACGCGGCGAGACTTAGAGCGACGTGCGTTCTGATGCAATCAGAACCGCCACTCCAGCTTCTTTCCCGACCGCATGATCTTCATCCGAAAAGTCTGCAACTTTTCGGGATCATGCGGTGCCGCTCCCCCGCAACGAGCAAGGCGGGAGCGGGTCGCAGGCGGACGGCTCAGAACGCGTAGGTCAACTCGGCGAGGAGGCCGTAGCGCAGGAACGAGAAGGGCGTGTTGGTCTGGATCAGGTTGGTTTCCGTCACGACCGGAGCGACTTCGTAATCGGGGTCGCCGAGGTCGACGTTCTCAGGATCGGAGATCTGCACGCGGCTGTAGGTGGTATCGGCAGTGCCGGTGACATACCAGGCGCGGCCGCCGAGCCTGACGGTGATGTTCTCGGTGGGATGCAGGCCGACGAAAGCCTCGGCCATCGCGCCATAACCCCAACCATCGAGCTCGGTCTCGGAGGACCGCATGCTGTCGATGTTTCCAGTCTCGCTGAAATTGTAGGGTGGCTGGGCCGGCCCGTTATAGACGGCGTTGCTGAAGGTGGGGTCCTCGACGCCGATGACGCCGCTTACGGTGGCGTAGGGCACCGCCGCCACTTCGGCCCGGAAGTCGATGAACTCGTTGAACGTCGCCTTGCCCTGCACACCGAGGCGCAGCGCGTTGATGTCGACATGGTTCGGAGTGCTGTCGCCCGGCAGGAAAGTCTGGCCGGTCGCCGTGTTGTAGTCGACCGTGTCTCCGCCGCTCAGCGTAGAGAAGTTCGTGCGGCCGGTGTCCGGCGCTTCCATCCAGTACTGGTAGCCGACGAGGCCGCCGAAACCGTTGCCCTGCCCGTCGTTGAAGGCGGTCCAGCCGAAATCTGCGCCGGCATACCCAATGGCGCCGTCGATGATCTCGCCGCCGCCGTACTCGCCGGTAACCGCCATGGAGTAGCCGGCGGTGGCCGAGGCGTAGGTGGCGGTGGCATCGTCCTCGATCCTGAGGAACACTTCGCCCTGGTGCCCCGTGCTGTCGGCAGTGGCGCCGTCGACGGTCTGGCTGCCCATCGAGTACCAATAGCGCAGGCCGGTTTCGATGTGGATGCCGTCGTCGTCTTCGCCGATCGCGTTCCAGTCCTTGGGCTCATAGGTCTGGTAGCCGGAGCGGAAATCCATCTCCCCGCCCCAGTCTTCGCCCGGATCGGCGGCAATGGCAGGCAGACCCGCCGAGGCGGCGATCAGGATGGCGATACTCGGTGCCAGGCGCGACATCGAACAAACTCCGCAACGACTACTCTACTGCCTCCTTTATGCTCCGTTAGGGTTAATGTTCCGCTAAACGCTTTTGCCATATGCAAGCGGGCGCCACGTAAGTGCATGGCGGGACTGGCCGAATGTACGTTTTGTTAAGTCATCTACAGGAGCGCGGCTGACCTGCGCCTCAGCGCAGCGGCGGGGGCATCGCCACCTCCGCCACGAGGCGGCCCTGCTCCCAATGTCGCGTCAGGGTGCGCCTGAGCTGCGCCCCTCGACGCTCAGCGCCATCGGCCGCGAGCCGAACCAGTCTGGCGCCAGCAGAAACTGTCGGTGAGCCGGACCAACTCGTCCTGGCTCAATCTGGTCCTTGCCGCTTCATCCGCAAGCGGGAAGAGGGTATCTGGCATGCACGCTCCAGTGACGCGTTGCGTCCACCTGGACGCACTGGCGGCTCAATAACGCCAGAATACCCGGTCTGGTTGAGCCCGCATTACACTTTATTCGGTTGGGCGCTTACTCCGCCGCCACAACGCGCTCGCGCGCCGGACGCTGGGCCCGCAATTCCTCGGCGACGAGGAAGGCCAGTTCCAGCGCCTGGCTCGCATTGAGGCGCGGGTCGCAATAGGTGTGGTAGCGGTCCGAGAGGCCCGCCTCGGTGATCGCCGCCACGCCGCCGCCGGTGCACTCGGTCACATCGTCGCCAGTCATCTCGATGTGGATGCCGCCGGCATGGGTGCCGAGGCCGCGATGCACGTCGAAGAAGCTCTTCACTTCCGACAGCACGCGCTCGAATGGCCGGGTCTTGTAGCCGCTCGAGGCCTTGACGGTGTTGCCGTGCATCGGGTCGCAGCACCAGACGACCGTCTGGCCGGAGCGCTTCACCGCCTCGACGAGCCGCGGCAGGTGCTCCTCGACCCTGTCCGAACCGAAGCGCGAGATCAGCGTGATGCGGCCGGCGCGGTTGTCGGGGTTCAGCTTGTCGAGCAGCCGCAGCAGGTCGTCAGAAGCGAGGCTCGGGCCGCACTTGATGCCGATCGGGTTGCGGATGCCGGAGAAATACTCCACATGCGCGCCATCGGGCTGGCGGGTGCGGTCGCCGATCCACAGCATGTGGCCGGAGGTGGCGTAGTACTCGCCTGTGATCGAGTCGCGGCGGGTCAGCGCCTCCTCGTAGCCGAGCAGCAGCGCCTCGTGGCTGGTGTAGAACTTGGTCTCGCGCAGCGAGGGGGTATTCTCGCCGGTCAGCCCGAGGGCGCGCATGAAGTCGATGGCGTCGTCGATCTTCTGTGCAAGTTGCTCGAAGCGCGGATAGGCCTGGCTGTCCTTCATGAAGCCCATGGTCCATTCGTGGACGCGGGTCAGGTCGGCATAGCCGCCAGAGGCGAAGGCGCGCAGCAGGTTCAGCGTCGCGGCCGACTGCCGGTAGGCGAGCAGCAGCCGCTCTGGGTCGGGAATGCGCGCTTCGGGCGTGAAGGCGATGTCGTTGATGATGTCCCCGCGATAGGAGGGCAGCGTCACGCCGTCGATGGTCTCGGTATCGGCCGAGCGCGGCTTGGCGAACTGGCCGGCGATGCGCCCCACCTTCACCACCGGCTTGCTCGCCCCGTGCGTCAGCACGATCGCCATCTGCAGGAAGACGCGGAAGAAATCGCGGATATGGTCGGCGCCGTGCTCGGCGAAGCTCTCGGCGCAGTCGCCGCCCTGCAGCAGGAACGCCCTGCCCTCGGCCACGTCGCGCAGCTGATGCTTGAGGTCGCGCGCCTCGCCGGCGAACACCAGCGGCGGGAACTTCTTCAGCTGCGCCTCGGCAGCCTCGAGCTTTGCCTGATCCGGATAGGCCGGCACCTGCAGGATCGGCTTGTCGCGCCAGCTTTGCGGTGTCCAGTTACTCGTCGTCATACCCAGTTCCTCCGGTCGCGCGCCGGAATATCAGGCGGACGTGGCAGTGTGAAGCCTTGGCGCGCTCACACCTTCGCCCCGTCGCGGTAGACATAGGTCGGCTTCTTGAACGTCACCAGTTCTTCGGCGGCCGTGGGATGCATGGCGATGGCGCGGTCGAAATCGGCCTTGGTGGCGCCCATGGCCATGGGGATCGCCGCCATCTGCACGATCTCGGCGGCGCCGGGGCCGAGGATGTGGACGCCCAGCACTTTGCCGCCGTCCTTCAGCGTGATCAGCTTCATGATCATCCGCTCGGACTTGCCCGACAGCGTGTTCATCATCGGCCGGAAGCGGGCGACGTAGACATCGATATCGCCATGGGTCGCCGCATCATGCTCGGCGAGCCCGACCGTCGCGACCTCCGGGTCGGCGAACACCGCGGTGCCGATCAGCGAGTGGTCGACCGCGGTCGGCTTGTCGCCGAACACCGTATCGGCGAAGGCGTGGCCCTCGCGGATGGCGATCGGCGTCAGCTGCGCGCGGTTGGTGACGTCGCCGACGGCGTAGATCGAGGGCACCGTGGTCTGCGAGAACGCATCGACCTTGATCGCGCCGTAGCCGTCGGTCGTGACGCCCGCCGCGTCGAGGCCGAGGCCGGCCGTGTTGGGCGAGCGGCCGGTGGCGAACATCACGGCGCCGAACGGCGCGTCTACGCCATCCGAGAAACTGGCGACGATATCGTCGCCGGCCTGGCGCAGGGCCTCTATACGTGTCTGGTAGATGAGCCGGATACCGCGCGTCTGCAGCCCGGCTTCCAGCCCCTCCCGCATGTCGTGGTCGAAGCCACGCAGCACCTGCTCGCCGCGATAGACGATGGTCGTCGCCACGCCCAGCCCGGCAAAGATGGTGGCGAACTCCACAGCCACGTAGCCGCCGCCTTCGATCAGGATGGAGTGGGGGAGCTTCTCAAGGTGAAACGCCTCGTTGGAGGTGATGCCGAGTTCACGCCCCGGGATATCCGGCACAAAGGGACGGGCGCCGGTGGCAATGAGAATGGTCCTGGCGGTCAGTTCGCGCCCCGAACCGAGCGTCACCGTGTTCGGGCCCGCGAGGACCGCGCGGTCGCGGATGATGTCGACCTTTGCGCCATCGAGGCCGGAGACATAGGCCTTTTCCAGCCGGTCGATCTCCTTGTCCTTGTTGGCCAGCAGCGTCGGCCAGTCGAAGCTGGCCTCCACCGTCCAGCCGAAGGTCGGGGCGAGGTCGAACAGCTCGCGGAAGCGGGCGCCGTAGACAAACAGCTTCTTGGGCACGCAGCCGCGGATCACGCAGGTGCCACCGACCCGGTACTCCTCGATGATGGCGACGCGCGCGCCGTAGCCGCCGGCGATCCGCGCCGCCCGCACGCCGCCCGACCCCGCGCCGATCACCACCAGATCATAGCTGTCGCTCATCGATACCCCCGAACAAGAAAAAGGCCCCGCACCGGCGGGGCCTTTGGCAGATAGGTCGGCTGACCTCAGCTGTCGATACCCTGAGCTTTCAGCTCGGCGCGCACCTTGGCGAAGAACTCCTTGGAGAGGTTCACCGAGTAGATGTTCATGATGCGCTGCACGGACAGGTTCAGCTCCGAGTTGGCCTTCGAGAGCTTGATGCCGGCCGGGCTCGAGTAGAAATCGACGATCGCCTGCAGTTCGGTCATCTCGAAGGTGAGCGCATAGAGGCGCGCCATCTGGTCGAACAGCTCGCCCTTGCGGTCCTTGTAGGACGCGATGGTCGTCTCGATGGCTGCGTTCAGCGGCCCGGCGATCTCGGGGTTCTGCGGCAGCAGCTGCTGGTAGGTATTGATGCCGGCGCGGACGATGGTGGTCTCGTAGATGCCGCCATGGTCGGTCAGGTCGAGATACTTGCGCGCCAGCGCGAGAGCCTCAGGTGACACTTCCTGCGGCTGGCTGGCCGGCGTGTCCTGGGCGAAGGAAGGAACGGCCAGTCCGGCCGAAACGGAAAGCGACAGCATGGCGGCGAGTACGATCGACGCGTGCTTGAAGGAGAAGGTCATCGGCGTGCGGCCCATCTGTTAGAATACCCCGTCCCCGCCCATCTACCGGACGGGGTCGCCCGCGTCCAGAACCTCGATACCGCCGGGGCCAGCGACGTAGGCCCGTTGGCAGAGGCCGATGAACAGGCCATGCTGCACCACGCCAGCGATTTCCAGCAGCGCAGTCGACACCGCTTTTGGCTCAGGAATACGGCCAAAAGAAGCATCGACGATGTAGTGCCCGCCATCGGTGAGGAAGCGCTCCTGCCCGCGCATGCGGAAGCCGACGGGGCCATCGCCGCTGAACTGCCGGACCACCTTCCAGATTGCCTTGAAGGTGACGGCGGAGCCGAACGGGTTGACCTCGATCGACAGCGGGAAGCGGCCGAGCATGTCGACCTTCTTGCCCGCGTCGGCGATGACCACCATGCGCTTCGATGCTGCCGCGACGATCTTTTCGCGCAGCAGCGCGCCGCCCGCGCCCTTGATCAGCGCCAGGCCGGGACCGACTTCGTCGGCGCCGTCCACGGTCAGGTCGAGCTCGGGGGTCTCGTCGAGCGTCGACATCCGGATGCCGAGCGACCGGGCCTGCGCCGCGGTCACCTCCGAGGTGGGCACGCAGAGCACGTCGAGCCCCTGCTTTACCTCCGCCCCGATGAGGTCGACGAAGTGCTTCGCCGTCGAACCAGTACCGAGTCCGAGTCGCATGCCCGGCCGGACTTCGGCCATGGCGGCGCGCGCCGCGGCGGCCTTCAAATCGTCACTCACGTCAAATTCCTCCCGTTGCAGGCGATAAACGGCCCGCCGGAAGGCGAGTCAAGCTGCTCTGTCACGCGAAAGTCAGTGGCAAATGTCGCTTCGACGCAACACAATGTCGCACGAGTGTTCGGCTCATGGTCGAATCGTGGCAAGTCCCGTTCCGGAACCGTAGCGAACAGTCTATCACGTGGGGCATCGAAGGCCCGCGGTTGGGGCTTATTCGTCAAGAGGCGCAGTTTGACAAAGATGACCAAGATAAGAATCCTGATTGCCGCGCTGTTGTCGGCAATCCTGAGCATGTCGCTCGTAGTTCCGGCCTCGGCGGCCCGGGTCTACAACGCCGACACGAACACGTGGGAAGATGCAACGCAGGTGAAGGCCCGCAACAAGCGCGGCAGCACCATCCCGATCGAACTCGTCACGTACGAGACCAAGCTGAAGCCGGGCACCATCGTCGTCGAGACGTCGGAGCGCCGCCTTTATTTGGTGCTCGAGGACGGCAAGGCAAGGAAGTACGGTATCGGCGTTGGCCGTGACGGCTTCCGCTGGGCCGGCCAGCACAAGATCACCCGCATGGCCGAGTGGCCAGGCTGGACGCCGCCCGCAGCGATGCGCAAGCGCGTTCCCGACCTGCCGGCCTACATGCCCGGTGGCCCGGACAACCCGCTTGGCGCTCGCGCGCTCTATATCGGCTCGACGCTCTACCGCATCCACGGCACGTCGGAGCCGTGGACGATCGGCCAGGCTGTCTCGTCGGGTTGCATCCGCCTCACCAACGAGGACGTGACCGACCTCTACGAGCGCGTAAAGGTCGGCGCCCTGGTGGTGGTGCACCAGTAAGCGGCGCACCATCGCGAAGAATTGGGCCGGTCCTTCGGGGCCGGCCTTTTGTTTTGGCGCCGCGCTACGATATGATGCCCCCATGTCGATTACCCTCATCGAACAACCGGGCCTTGCGCCGCGAACCGCCGGGCGCCGCGCCGATACGCCACTGATCGACCGGTATGGCCGCCAGATCACCTATTTGCGCATCTCGGTCACCGACCGCTGCGATTTCCGCTGCACCTACTGCATGAGCGAGCACATGACCTTCCTGCCGCGGAAGGACGTGCTGAGCTTCGAGGAAATCGACCATATCGCCAGCGCCTTCGTGGCGCGTGGCGTGCGCAAGATCCGGCTGACCGGTGGCGAACCGCTGGTGCGCCGCGACATCATGGAACTAGTCGAGCGCATCGGCGGCCACCTCGGCCACGGCCTCGAAGAACTGACGCTCACCACCAATGGCAGCCAGTTGCGCAAGTTTGCCGGCGGCCTCGCCGCGGCGGGGGTGCGCCGCATCAACGTCTCGCTCGACACGCTCGACGCCGACCGCTTCGCCGAGATCACCCGGCGCGGCCGGCTGGCCGAGGTGCTGGACGGCATCGCGGCAGCGGCCGACGCTGGTCTGGCCATCAAGCTCAACATGGTGGCGATGCGCGGCATCAACGACCACGAGATCGAACCGATGCTGCACTGGGCCCACGCCCGCGGCCACGGCCTCACCCTGATCGAGGGGATGCCCTTGGGCGAGGTCGGGATGGATCGGGTCGATGCCTATCTGCCGCTGAAGGAAATGCGCGAACGGCTGATGGCGAAGTATACGCTCGAGCCAACCTCGCACCGCACCGGCGGCCCGGCGCGCTACGACCGGGTGGCGGAAACCGGCGGCATCATCGGCTTCATCACCCCGATGAGCCACAACTTCTGCGAGAGCTGCAACCGCGTCCGCCTCACCGCCACCGGCCAGCTCTACATGTGCCTCGGACAGGACGCGATGGTCGACCTGCGGGCGGCCATTCGCGACGGGGGCCCCGATGCGCTCGATGCGGCCATGGACGAGGCCATGCTGCTCAAGCCCAAGGGGCACGATTTCATGCTCGATCGCGACCACACAGCCCCTGCCGTCACGCGGCACATGAGCGTTACGGGCGGCTGAGATGAGTGTCGCCTTCACCAAGGAAGACAGCGCCGAGACTGCTGCCGAACTGCTGCTGCCCGACCGGCCGATCCCGGAGGGCCCTAACCTCGTGACGAAGGCAGGGCTCGATGCGCTGACCCGGCAATTGCGCGAGGCCGAGCAGGCCTACGATGCGGCCAACGCAACCGAAGATGTGAACGAACGTCGCCGCCAGTCCGCCCTGCCCTACCGCGACCTGCGCTACCTCGCCGAACGCCTGCGCACCGCACAGCTTGTGCCACCGCCTGATAGCACCGACACCGTCGGCTTCGGCAGCACGGTGACGTTTACCCGCGACGACGGCCGCGTGCAGACCTATCGCATCGTCGGCGAAGACGAGGCTGACCCAAGGGCCGGCTCGATCTCCTACGCCTCTCCCATCGCCCGGGTGCTATCGGGCAAGATGGTCGGCGACACCGCCGTGCTCGGCGAGCAGGAGCTGGAGATCACCGGAATTCGGTAGGGTGGCGAGTTGCATTGAGGGCAACCCGGTTGGCCTCAATGGCGAGCGGCGCGTGCTCGCTTAAGGTGGGGACCGCTACTTGTCGTCGTCACTGACGATCGCAAATTCCAAAGGCAGCGCCGTGGTGTACTTGATCTGCCCCATGGCAAACGACGAGCTCACGTCGGTCAGGTTGATCTTCGAAATCAGCTTCTTGTAGAACGCGTCATAGGCAGCGATGTCGGGCACGACGACGCGCAGCAGGTAGTCGGTCTCGCCGCTCATCCGGTACAATTCCACCACCTCGGTGAAGTCATCGACCACGGCGGAGAACTTCCGCATCCACGCTTCGTTGTGCTCGTTGGTGCGGATCGAGACGAACACGGTGACGCCGGCGTTGACCTTCACCGGATCGAGCACCGCGACGCGACCCTTGATCACGCCGTCCTCTTCCATCTTCTGGATCCGGCGCCAGCATGGGGTGGTCGACAACCCGACCTTGCGGCCGATTTCTGCCACTGGAGTGGTCGCATCCTTCTGCAGGAGTGCGAGAATCTTGCGGTCGATCTTGTCCAAAGCTATTTCAGCCCCCTGAAATGAGATTGCGGCTAGGGGAACTTTTGCGCCGTCTCGCGCAAAGCCTGCCGAAGAGACGGGCCATAAAACGGAACTATGTTGCGCCTGTCAACGGAAGAACATGTTTCGGACCCAATTGAAGAAAGTTATGATCGGCGACTGCGGTGGCCCGCTCGCGTCCTCCACCTGATGCGCCCGGCGCCAGTCCGCCGGGAACTCGAAACGCCCCGCCCAGATGCCCCGCTGCGCCACCCGCGCGTCGTATTCGGCGTCGCCGTAGCGGCCATCCGCCACCGCCTGCCCCGCGGTCACCATCACCTCGCCGAGGTCCGCCCCGGCATGCTCGCAGGTGGCGATGACGCGGCTGTAGCGGTCGAGTTCGATCGGCAGGCAGGTCACCTCGCTCCGCCCGACCAGATCGGCCAGCAGCTTTCGCGCCAGTTCGCCGCACGGCGAAGATTGTCCCTCGGCGTCGAGGCACTCCTGCGCGCGCTCGGGTGCATCGATGCCCACCAGGCGGACTCGCCGGCTGCCGACATCGAGCGTGTCGCCATCGACGACGCGGCTGCTGCCGACAATCACCCCGGACGGCAGGCCGGGCGGGGTTCCCACCCAGATCACCAGCAGGCCCAACGCCACCAGCGGCACCAGCAGGCGGGACGACCAGCTCGGGACATAGGGCTGACGCTTCCGGCGTCCGCTCGCCCAGGCTGGCATCGGCCGCACCCGCATGCGCGGCGGCTCCTTTCCGTCATTCTTGTCCAAATCCCGGACCTTCCGCTTTCACCACCGCTTAACCATGCTTCGCGTAGGCTCTCGCGTGCAAGCGTAGCGAGCGCTTTCAAAGGCTCGCATTGTCAGTTGTCGTTGTTGAGTAGAGCGTAATGCCGGCTAAGCCCGCGATGCACGATTCCGACGTGCGCGCCCATATGGGTCGCGAGCTGAAACGCAATTCGCAGAAGGCGGTCGAGGACGCGCGCCAGCGCCTGACCTCCAGTTCCGGCACCCGCTCCGCCTTCGATTTCGAGCTGATCGACGAGTATGCCAACTCGCGGCTGTCGAGCGTGCTGGCGGTTCCGGCGCTGGTTCTGATCCTCGCGGTGTTTGCCAGCCTGTGGGTCTCGCCGTTCGCGGCAGCCGGGTGGGCAGCACTGGTCATCATCGCCAATTCGATCGGCGCCCTGCTCTGCCGGCGCTTCAAGCGCGCCGACCCGGCCAAGTTCAACGCCGAACGCTGGACCACGACCTTCGTGGCCGCCGAGACCGTGCTGGGCGCCGCCTGGGCGCTGCTGGCGGTGTTCAGCTTCATCGGCGACGATACCGCGGCGCTGCAGGTGGCGATGTTCGCGATGGGTCTCGTCGGCATCGCCTCGAACGCCGTCACCACCCGCACGCTGCCACCAGCGACGCTGATGAGCACCCTGCCCCTCGCCTTCACCGTCACGGTGATCCTGGCGCTGTCGGGCGGCCTGCTGAACTGGTCGCTGGCGGCGGTAACCGTCGGCGGGGAAATCTTCTTCGTCTACCTCGCCAAGCAGCTCTACAACTCCGATCTCGAAACCGTCGCCCACCAGGCCGAAAAGGACTCGCTGATCGCCGAGCTCGAGGAAGCGCGCGAGATGAGCGACGAAGCCCGCCGCCATGCCGAGCAGGCCAACATCGCCAAGTCGCGCTTCCTCGCTACCATGAGCCACGAGTTGCGGACGCCGCTCAACGCCATCATCGGCTTTTCCGAGGTGCTGCAGTCCGAACTGCTCGGCGCGCACAACGTGCCGCAGTACAAGGAATATGCTGGCGACATCCACCGCTCCGGCCAGCACCTGCTGACCCTCATCAACGAACTGCTCGATCTCAGCCGCATCGAGGCCGGCAAGTACGACCTCAACGAGGAGGCGGTGTCGCTGGTCGACATCGCCGAGGATTGCCGCCGGATGGTGGAAATCCGCGCCAAGGCGAAGGGCATCGAACTCTCGGTCAGCTACGGCAACACCCTGCCCAAGCTCTGGGGCGACGAGCGCGCCATCCGCCAGGTGGTGCTCAACCTGCTGTCGAACGCGGTGAAGTTCACGCCGCAGTCGGGCAAGGTGCAACTGATGGTCACCCGCTCGCGCGATGGCGGCCAGCTGATCAGCGTGCGCGACAACGGCCCCGGCATCCCCGAGAACGAGATCGAGACGGTGCTGTCGAGCTTCGGCCAGGGATCGCTCGCCCAGAAGACCGCCGAGCAGGGCGCCGGCCTCGGCCTGCCCATCGTGCAGAAGATCATGGAGCTGCACCAGGGCCGCTTCGACCTGTTCTCGAAACTCCGCTTCGGCACCGAAGTCATCGCCACCTTCCCCCGCGCCCGCGTCATGGACGCACTGGCGCCGGTGGTGGAAAAGAAGAACCGGCTCGAGATCTACTCGGAAGCGGGCTGAGGGCGCCGGGATTGCACGGGCAACACAACGCGCCTATATTGCTGGAGTGGTGCCGGAGCTTTCGCCCCGACACCCTTAGCTAGAGACCTATCGTAATCTGAAGGCACACGCGCCACGTGTGCCTTCTACGTTTCAGGCTCAAGCTGACGCTGATGGGCCAAAGCCACATGTGCGTCACTCCTATCGTGAGCATGGGCTGCATGCCTCAGCCGGCGCAGCCTATCTTCGCCGGTCGTATCGATGGCCCGATACTGCTGCTTGCTCACGACGCCGGAACATTAGCAGAACACGCAGGTGTGACTAGTACCGGTGCACAGAGATTATGACTCTTTGACCGGATAGGCTTTGCGGAGTTTTTGGCGGGCTTTTTCGGTGGTGAACATCCAGTTGATCTGAGCCTTGTCGGCGTTTCGCTGGCGCTCCCAGGAGCCGATTTCGGCGACGAG
>CAMDAL010000068.1 GCA_945888565.1 Devosia equisanguinis
AAGGCCGGTATCGTCATCCATGGTGGGCGTGGCGCCTCAGTGGTCTGGAATTGCGTTGGTCCAAGCAACCAAAACCTATTCCAAATCAGCTGCTTACGCTACGTCCGCCAACCCACTTTCAGGCCCAGCGTGAATAAGACGGGCTAGACCAGGACGCCCATGCCACGAGCACCCCGCAAGATGCGCCTGACCGCGGCTCATGTGGCCCGGATGGCGCTCAAGGTGGTGCCGGACGCCGAGCCACTCGGTCCACCGCCGCCGCTGGTCGCACCGACCGACGAGGATTTTCGTGAGTTCGCCCGAGACATCATCGCGGGGGCCGACGATCCCGGTCAGATCTGGGTGTTTGCCTATGGCTCGCTGATCTGGAAGCCGGCCTGCGACTTCGTCGAGATCCGCACCGGCACGGTACGGGGCTGGCACCGGGCCTTCTGCCTCGGCTGGAACACCCGCTTCCGCGGCTCGGAGGAAAATCCGGGCCTGATGCTGGCGCTCGACCGGGGCGGTGCCTGCAAGGGGGCACTCTACCGGCTGCCACCGGGGCTCGAGGCGCAAAACGTCGAACTGCTGTGCCGCCGCGAGATGGGCTACAAGCCGTCGCCGTTTCCACCCCGCTGGGTCACGGCGATGACAGAGCAGGGGCCGGTGCGGGCCTTCACGTTCTGCATCGATCGCAATTCCGGGCGCTATGTATCCGGGCTCGACGAAAGCCGGATCGCTGACGCGCTGGCGAAGGCCGTGGGCGGGCGCGGCTCGATGGTCGAGTACCTGTTCCACACGGTCGACCACCTGGAGCGGCTGGGCATACACGATCCTCACCTGTGGCGACTGCAGGAGTTGGTCGCGGCGCGGCTGGACGCTAACTCGCTGTAGTGGGCGGGAGAGGGACCGTAGCCCCCCTCCGCTAGTCAGCGTCAGCCAGCCTTGAACTGCATGCCGCAGTTCTTGGAAATGTTTGCATGTTCGATGGCCTGCATCTCACCCTTGAGGCGCGCCACTTCGGCCGCGTTGCCCTTGTCTCCACCAATGAAGAACAAGGACGGCCAGAACAATACGACGCCGATGGCAGTCATGGCTACGTCTTTGCCTGCCTGCTGCTCCTGGGTACCAGTAGCCACCGCAGCTGCCTGACTTACACGCGCAGCCTCCTGGCCCAGCTGATCGCAAGTCAGATTCTGATAAAGAATCGGCGACACATACGCTGGTGCAATATCTTTCGGGCTCGTCGCACAACCAGCGACGAAGAGCGGCAAAACAAGTGCCGCGATGCGAATATTCATAAAGACCCCCATGCCCTATTGGCGTCGCGACCATAAGCATTGCTGCTCAAGAGTCGAGGACCCTTGGGGGTTCTACCCATGCCTATGGTGAATTGCACAATTGGGGGGGTGCGTGAAGCCCAACAAAAAAGCCGGGTCGGTCATTCCGAAGAAAGACTTGGACCCGGCAGTTCATCAGGAAACAAGGCCGGTGGGTGGGCCGGCCCGAAGTTGGCACAATCGAGGTAGTGCCAGGCGGAGGCAGCAATCCCGTCAGGGATTGAGCCAGTTGCGGGAGCTTTCGGCGCGCTTCTGGGCAAGGCGCAGGCCGGGGCGCTGCGAAGGGGCTTCCAGCGCCTCGAACAGGTCCTGGCGGTTGATGCCGAGATCGTCGAGACGGGCGGTGTCGTAGTCGAGAAGCGACTGCAGAGCGACACGGCGCGCACGGTTCGCCCGCGTCTTGGCGAACCAGTTCACCAATGCACTCAAAGGGTTGGACGATGCGGCAGCCATCGACGGCCGCTCGCTCGAAAGCAAGTGGACCATAGTGTTTCTCCAGGTTCTCGGTTGTGGCCGGGGCGGGGAGCGCCGGGGCCGGTGCAGCGTCGGGGGCAATCCCGCTCGCTGATGATGCATGAGGTACGGGCTTGCCTTCCATTCGTCCAACAAATAGATTTCATCCCGTTCATCAAAATTCGTGATGGGGTTTCGCCGTGACCGCGCCACTCGACCTCGACCAGTTGCAGAGCTTCTGTGCCATCGCCGATTGCGGCAGCTTCACCGAAGCGGCGCGCCGGGTGAACAAGACGCAGTCGGCGGTGTCGATGCAGATCAAGCGCCTTGAGGAGCGGCTTGGCCACCCGCTTCTGACACGGGACGGGCGGACGGTGGCGCTGACCGAGCATGGCGAGGCGCTGTATTCGCGGGCCCGCCGCATGCTGCGGATCAATTTCGAGATCATGGACCACTTCTCGGATGGCGACCTGAAGGGCTCGATCCGCTTCGGCGTGCCGGACGACTACGCTGTGCGGCTGCTGCCGGTGATCCTCTCGAGCTTTCAGCGCACCCATCCCAAGATCGTGGTCGACGTGCGCTGCCAGCCCTCGGAGGAACTGCTCGAGGGGATGAAGAAGGGCAAGTACGACCTCATCGTCTTCACGCAGGGCACCAACCACGAATATGGCGAGCTGTTCCGCACCGAGCGGATGTTCTGGGTGGCGTCGCATGGCGGACAGGCGCTGTCGACGGAGCCGCTGCCGCTTGCGGGCGGGCTGCATTGCTGCTGGAAGGACAACGCGGTCGAGGCCCTGAACCGGATCGGACGTGACTACCGCATCGCCTATACCAGCTCGAACGCCATGGCGATCGCGAGCGCGGTGCTTACGGACCTGGCGGTCGGCTTCCTGCCCGAGAGCGCGCTGCAGCCGGGGATGCGGGTGATCGCCGAGGATCGCGACCTGCCACGGCTGCGCGATGCCGAGATCGCCATCATGCGGGCGAGCCATGCCTATGGCGGCATCTACGATGCGCTCGCCAGCCACATCGTGGCGTCGATGGGCAATCTCGACGGTCGCGACGCGCTGCCGATGGCGGCGGAATAGATCTTCCTGCAAGGGGCGGCTCCCAACTGGTTTTCGGGGGGAGTGTAAAGCGGGTCGTCGCTGGGGGGATAAGTGCGGGCGAGGGCCGGATTCTCGGGGCGTACGTCGGAGATTGGTCAGCCTCCCTACCCCATGCGGGTGTCCTTGATGAATGGATGCTGATCCGGAACTGAACAATCGGCGACAGTCAAAAATCGGTATCGACTGTTGACTCGGCGATCGCTTCACTGGATCGATTGTTCCTATGGGGGGATGCGACGATGCTTATAAGTGTTTTTAGCCTGGCGGCGATGCTGGCGCTGGTCGCGGGGGCAAGCGCGCAAGACACCGTCAGGATACAGCGCGATATCGACACCCTCTCTTCTCCACCGCTCGCCGAAGAGATCAGGTCGCTCGGCGAGAACAGCCCGAATGCCTATGTGCTGTTCATGCAAGATTATCTGAAGAACATCGGCAGCTATGCCGGTCCGCTGAACGGGCAGCTGACCACCCCGACGATCCGCGCCATCGTCGGGCTCTGCCGCGAGGCCGGGTTTGCCGAATCCTGCATTCGCGGGCCGCTGCTGCCCGAGAGCATCGCGGCAGTATCACAGGTGGTGGCCGCCGCGCTGACGCCAGCGGTGGCCGAAGTGGTGGAGGAACCACCGGCTGAGATGGAGATGGAGGCGGAGGCTGAAGCCGAGCTTGAAGAGGTGGTGGCGGAGGTCGTCGCGCCCGCGGAGCCTGCCGAGCCGCCAATCCTCCCTGAGGGGTGGCGGATCAATGACAACGGAAGTCGGGGCTCGCTGGGGGTGTCGACCGAACTGGTGTCGGCCGGACCCGCCGAGGCGGTGTTCCATTTCAGGGGCACGGCAACGCAGCGCGGCTACATCAACATCGACCTCGCACCCGTACAGCCTGCCGGTCCGGGCACCTGGGTAACGTCGGTCGAAGGATCAAGCGTTCATGCGCCGGATACAGCCGGCATCGTCCTGCTGAGGACAGCCAGGTTGAGCGACGACGCCTACCTCGGGGAACTGTTCGACGGGGTGCGGCTGGAAGCGGCGGCGCAACGCCTCACCGGCAGCGGGGTGGCGGACAGTGAGGTCACGCGCCTCATACCCCTCGTGCAGCTATGGGTCGAAGCGGACGAGGTGATCGACGCGACCGTGACGCTTCGGAACCCGAAGTTCGGCAAGCAGTAGCGCCGGCTACATCTCGGCTTCGTCGAAGATGCGGGTGAGGTCGCCGGCCCACTCGTGGTGGTACTTGTGGAGCCAGCGGTCGGCCTGGGTCATGCCGGTTTCGAGGGTGTGCTCGAGCGGGCGGAGATAGAGCGTTTCGTCCTCGCCGCTGACGACATGCCGGCGGCGGCGGAGGCCGTCGGTGGCGAGGTCGACGGTGAGGCGGGCGATGTCGGCGACGGTGCCCTGGCGGAACTTCGTCCTGAGCGCGGTGCGGGGCACCTCGTTGCGCAGGGTTTCGCGCTCCTCGTCGGTCCAGTCCTCGACCAGTTCCCAGGCGGCATCGAGCGAATCCTGATCGTAGAGCAGGCCGGCCCAGATGGCGGCCAGCGCCAGCACGTGGTCGCGGTCGCCCATGTCGGCGCCACGCATTTCGAGGAACTGCTTGAGGCGGACCTCGGGGAACAGGGTGGAGAGATGGTTCTCCCAGTCCTTCACCGTCGGGCGCGCGCCGGGCAACTGGGGCAGCTTGCCGTCCATGAAGGCGCGGAAGTTTTCACCGGCGGTGTTGATGTATTCGCCATTGCGGATGACGAAATACATCGGCACATCAAGGGCGTGCTCGGCATAGGCGTCGAAGCCGAAGCCATCCTTGAAGGCGAAGGGCAGCATGCCGGTGCGGGCCCGATCGGTATCGAGCCAGATCTGCGAGCGGAAGCTGAGATAGCCCGAGGGCTTACCATCGACGAAGGGCGAGTTGGCGAAGAGCGCCGTGACTATCGGCTGCAGCGCCAGCGAGACACGCATCTTCCGGACCATGTCGGCCTCGTCGGAGAAGTCGAGGTTCGCCTGCACGGTGCACGAGCGGTACATCATTGAGGTGCCGAGGCTGCCGACCTTGTCCATGTAGGCGGTCATGATGCCGTAGCGCGACTTCGGCATCTTCGGGATATCGCGGACGGCCCAGAGCGGGGTAACGCCGAGGCCGAGGAAATGAATGTTGAGCGGGCCGCCGACGGCGCGACAATCCTCGAGGTGGCTGTCGAGTTCGGCGGCAGCGCCGTGGATGGTGACCTGCGGCGCGCCGGACAGTTCAAACTGGCCGCCCGGTTCGAGCGAGATGCCGCCGATGGTTTCGTTACGGAGACCGATGGGGTTTTCGCCATCGAAGAACGGGTGCCAGCCGGTGCGGGCCTCGACGCCATCGAGCAGGGCATGGACGCCGTCAGTGCCCTCATAGCCAACCGGGGCGAGCGGGCCTTTGCGGTAGACGTGCTTCTCGTGTTCGGTGCCGATCCGCCACTCGGCGCGGGGCTTCGATCCCTGCGCCATGACGTCGATCAGGTCGTCCCGCGATTCGATCAGCGGGGCATGCTCTTCACCGGACATGGAGACTCTCTACCTAGGCATCTTTTTGCCGCGCTTTCGAACCGGAAAGGTCTGCGACTTTTCCTGAAAGCACTCTGCAACCCGGTTCTGACCGGGCCGCGGCGAAAATAGCGGCGGTTTCGCTTAAAGCAATGGGCTTTTATCGCCAATCGCCGATGGTTGCCTGCACGACTGCGAGAGCCGCGACAGCGGCGGTGTCGGCGCGAAGGATTCGCGGGCCGAGACTGATGGCGACGACGAAATCCTGCGCCAGCAACAGCGTGCGTTCGGCATCGGAGAAACCGCCCTCGGGGCCGACGAGAATACCGACGGGCAGGCCTTCGAGATCGGCCAGCGACTGGGCCGGGGAGTGGCTGGGGGCGGATTCGTCGCAGAAGATCAGGCGGCGGAGGCCCTGGGTGTGCCGCCAGCCGGCGATCACCTCGGTGAGCCCGATCTCCGGCGCGAGGGTGGGGACGGAGAGCACCTCGCACTGCTCGGCGGCCTCGATGACGTTGGCCTGCAGCTTGTCGGCCTTGAGCCGGCTGACCTGGGTGTACTGGGTGATGACGGGCTGGATGACCCCTGCCCCCATCTCCGTGGCTTTCTGCACGAGGTAGTCGAGGCGGCCGGTCTTCAGGGGCGCGAAACCGAACCAGAGGTCGGGCGTCGGCGTCTGGTGCTGGGTCTGCACCACCGCCTCGAGCACGGCGCCCTTGCGATGGTCGTCGGCGATGCGGGTGAGCCAGGCGCCGTCGCGGCCGTTGAAGACCACCACCGCCTCGCCCGCCTTCATCCGCAGCACGGTGAGCAGGTAGTTGGTGGGCTCGCGATCGAGCGCGATGCGGCTGCCCGCCGCAAGCGGGGCATCGAGATAGAGGCGCGGCAGGGATTTATGCGTTCGGGGCATCGTGATAGGCGGACGGGATTGTGAGAACCACTATTAGCGCATGCCGGAGAGCGGATTGCAAAGCACCGATAAATCGGCAGGACAGGTTGCGGATGCCGCGCAGGGCAACTGGGTCGACCGGCACGCCCCCGGCTGGCTGAAACCCTACGCCCGGCTAGCCCGCTGGGACCGGCCGCTGCCGCTGCTGCTGCTGTTCTGGCCGTGCGGCTTCGGGCTCGGGCTCTATGCCATTGCCGCCCCGGCGCATGGGTTCGACTGGGGGGCGCTGGTGCTGTTCCTGATCGGGGCGGTGGTGATGCGCGGGGCGGGCTGCACGTTCAACGATATCGTCGACACCGACATCGACATGAAGGTGGCGCGGACGCGGTCGCGGCCGATCCCGTCGGGACAGGTGACGAAGCGGCAGGCCGTGGGCTTCCTCGTGGCGCAGGGGCTGGTGGGGTTCCTGGTGCTGATCCAGTTCAACTGGTTCACCATCGGGCTCGGGGCGGCGTCGCTGGTGCTGGTGGCCATCTATCCGTTCATGAAGCGGATCACCTGGTGGCCGCAGCTGTTTCTCGGCCTCGCCTTCAACTGGGGCGCGCTGGTGGGGTGGAGCTCGCAGGCCGGGTCGCTCGATGTGGCTCCATTGGTGCTCTACGTGGGCGCGATCCTGTGGACGATCGGCTACGACACGATCTACGCGCTGCAGGATGTCGAGGACGATGCGCTGATCGGGGTGAAATCGACGGCGCGGCTGTTCGGGCGGCGGGCGCGGATGATCATCGGCCTGTTCTATGCGGCAACGACGATCACCTGGGGCGTGGCCTGTGCGCTGGTCGGGGCGGGAACAGTGTTCACCGTCGGGCTGGTGTTGGTGGCGCTGATGTTGGGGTGGCAGGTCTGGTCGCTCGATCCGCGCGACTCCAGGAGCGCGCTGACGCGCTTCCGCTCGAACCACTGGGTTGGCCTGGCGCTGACGCTGGCCCTGATCGCCGAGTGGCTGTGGTAAGGGCCAAAGAAAAAGGCCGACCCCGGCAAAAGGGTCGGCCCGCTCGTATGTCTGGAGGTCGTACGAGGAAATCCGGCAAGTCAAACGTGCATGGGATCGTCGCCGGTTGGTAAGCTGTTAATGCGGATTAACCCCTGCGGGTTGCACCGCGTCTGCATCACGAACCGGTGTTTTCACCCGGCTTGCGGCGGTTGAGGAAGGCGGGGCGGCGCGAGGCCTCGGCGACGAGCTTTCGGCGGCCATTGTTCTGGCCGAGGTGCACGCCATCGACGGTCTGCGAATAGGGGAGAAGGTTGCCGTCGCCGGCCTTGATGAACAGCGGCAGGCGGAGCTTCTTGCCCCAGTTCTGCCACTCGGCCACGACGTTGGCGTTGCCCACTTCCTCGAACACCCGATAGTTGAGATCGGGGTCGCCGTGCACCAGTTCGATGGCGCTCGAGAGCAGTCCCTCTTCGGAGATGGTGGTGGAGACCGCGACGCCGACGAACTCGTCGACCGGGACCTTCACCTTGATCGCCACGCCGCTCTTTTCGAGCTTGCGGCGCACGGTGACGGTCTTCACCGGCTCCTTGGGACCATTGTCGTTGGCCGGACCAAAGTGCCTTGCAGGCGATGCCGCACGACGCGGAGCGCGGCCTTCGCCGAACAGCAGCACGACGGTGGAACCGTCGATCCCAACGGAAGAATTCATGGAAAGCCTCACTGTCAACTTTCGAGAGCTTGTTGTCTTGCCGCCCTCTTTGGTGACCCCAATCTACGCGCCGGCCTTGCCAGCCCGCTTAAGAAACGGAGTTAAGTTTATGTGTGTTTTGAGCAGGGTTTACGGGGTGTCACCGGGTGTAACGGGCTGTTTATGATGAGAATTCCGATGGAGTTAACCAGAGGGCGTTGAGCTGTGCCGGACGCCTCGCTCACCCCCCACCCCAGCTGTGCCAGTTCGCTGCGCTCCCGGCGGCGCTACCCTCCCCACAAGGGGGAGGGGGATCGGGTGAAACGCTGTCCTCACCCTGCCCTTGTTCCGCCATCTGGTTGGGACTAGAAGGCGCGCGGACAGCATGGGATGCTTATGGACGCCGTCACGATCACCACGCCTGCCGAGGATCGCGAGCTGTTGCGCGCTTCGGCCGTTACGGCGGGGATCATTGCGGCGGGGTATTTCCGGCGGGACCTTAAAACGTGGACGAAGGACGGGACCTCGCCGGTGAGCGAGGCCGACATCGTGCTCGACAACTTTCTCCACAATGCCCTGACCTCGGCGCGGCCCGGCTATGGCTGGCTCAGCGAGGAATCGATCGACGATCCGATCCGGCTGAAGCATCGCCGGGTGTTCATCGTCGATCCGATCGACGGGACGCGCGGCTTCATCCGTGGCGACGACAGCTGGACGGTGTCGCTGGCGGTGGTGGAAGACGGGGTGCCGATCGCCGGGGTAGTCTACGCGCCGGCGCGCGACGAGATGTATGACGCGGCGCTGGGGCTCGGGGCGCGGTTCAATGGCCAGCCGCTCGTCCGGCAGCGCCGTCCGGGGCGGACTTCGCCGCTGATTCCGGCGCCGGGGGCCGTGCACCAGGAACTGCAGGCGGCCGGGCTCGACTATACGCGCGGGCCGTTCTTCCCCTCGCTCGCCTACCAGCTGGTGCAGGTGGCGACCGGCCGGATCGATGCCGGCACGGCGCGGCGCGGGGCGCGGGACTGGGACATTGCAGGGGCGGCCTGCATCCTTACCGAAGTCGGGCTGGGGTTCGAGGACGTGTGCATAGGTACATTGCGGTTCAATCGCCCGGAAATCCGGCACGGCGCGCTTGCAGCCGTCGGCGAACCGTCGCTAAAAGCGCCCTTACATGCTGCGCTGGTGACGGTCTCTGGTTGCCCCCAGCCGCAGGAAGTCGATCTGGAGAGACCGCAGCCGTGAGCAAAGCCCCAAAGAAAGCCCCGCAGAAGCAGCTCCTGCACCTCGTCATTGGAGGTGAAGTGGAAAAGGGCGACGAGATCGTGTTCAAGGACCTGACCGCGATCGACATGGTCGGCGTGTATCCCAACTATGCCGCCGCACAACTGGCGTGGAAATCGAAGGCGCAGCAGACGGTGGACAATGCGGAGATGCGCTACTTCGTGGTTCACCTGCACCGGCTGCTGAACCCCGAAGACGACGAGGCCTAGACTTCGGCCGATGGCGAGCCAGGACGCGACCTACGTACCGCTGCGACCTCGCTATTTGTGGCTGAAGCTGCTCGTAGGACTGCTGGTTGGGCTGAAGCTCGTCTCGCTGCTCTACGTCAACGTCTTCACCGACGAAGCCTACTACTGGATGTGGGGGCAGCACCCTGCTCTCTCCTATTATGACCACCCGCCGCTCAACGCCTGGCTTCTGGGCCTCGCCGACCAGATATTCGGCCGCAGCGTCTTCGCGCTCCGCTCGCTCAACATCCTCACCGCCGCCGGCACCGTCTGGCTGTTTCGCATCTGCGCCAAAAGGCTCGGTGGAGTGGATTGGGAAAGGCTGTTCTGGCGCAGCCTCGTCATCTATTTCGCCGCACCCGCCTTCGGCGCGTACGGCACAGTGGGCACATCCGACCACCTGCTGATCTTCCTGACGCTGGTGTCGGGATTCTTCTTCATCAGCTACTTTTTCGCGGTGCAAGCGGGCGAACGCGGTCGCCTGGTTGACCTTTATCTAGGCGCGGCGTTCCTCGGGATCTGCGGGCTGACGAAATACAATGTCGCCTTCATGGGGCTGGCGCTGGTGGGGACAATCGTGTTCAGCGGAAAGCTGAGGCGGCTGCTGCTGAGCCCGCACCTCTACCTGGCGGCAATGCTCAGCATCGCGATCGCCTCACCGATGCTGGTCTGGAACGCACAGAACGGCTTTGCCTCGTTCAACTACCACCTCGTGGGGCGGCACGGCCCGGGCTTCCTGCAATCGCTGCGGTTCAACGGGCTGATCGAGTTTCTCGCGACCAGCATCGTGGCGCTGGGGCCGTTCCTGATCTGGGGCATGGCGAGGTTCCTCGCCACGAAGACGACCGATCCATTGACGCAGACGGTGAAGGGGCTGGCGGCCTGGACGTTCTGGATTTCCACCATCGCGTTCTCAGCGATCGCGCTGACCGCCGAGGCGTATTTCTGGTGGAACCTGCCGGCGATGATCCTGATGATGCCGCTGATGGGGCGGCACATGGGGCGGATCGCCTTCTGGGGCCACGTGGTGCTCTCGATGGCGGTTTCGGTGTTCTACGTGATCTCGGCAACGATCTTCCCGCTGCTGCTGCTGATGGACCGGCCCGATACTACGCGCACGCGCTACTATGGGTGGGAGCAGATCGAAGCGCCGCTCAGAGCAGCGATCGCGCTGCACCACCCGGATTTCGTCGGCTCGTCGCGGTGGGAATATGCCAGCCTTGCCGGCTTCGTCCTCGACGATCCGGACACAGTCTCGATCGACCCGAGGCCGAACCAGTATCACTACTGGTTCGACCCGGCGGCGCATCTTGGACAGAAGGCCGTGCTGATCACCCATAGCCAGAACACGCAACAGGCGACCATCGACAGCCAGTTCGACAGGGTGACGCTGATCGAGGAGATTCCGGTGATCCGCTTCGGGCACAAGCTCGGAACGTACCGGCTTTACCTGGGCGAAGGTTTCAAGCCGAGCTGGTGAGCGCAAACAGGTGGGTCGCGACCTGCTGCAGGCGGATGGCGGCCGCGTCCGACAGGGCACGGTAGCGGGTGACCATGGCGTCGCGTTCGGCCGGATGATCGAGCAGGTGCAGGACGGCGTCGGGGAGTTCGGCGGCGGAGGCGACCTGCACCGCGCTCTGCATCTCTTGCAGCGACTGCTCGAGGGCGCGCTGGCGCTCGACATGCGGGCCGTAGAGGCTGGCGGCGCCGAGTTGCAGCGGTTCGCTGAGATCGTGGCCGCCGATGGGGACGAAGGTACCGCAGACGATGCCGAGTTCAGAGCGGGCATAGGCATCGGCGAGGGCGCCCATGCGGTCGAGCCAGACCAGCGTGGCATCGGTGGCGGCGAGGTCGTCGACCACCGCGAGGTTCGCCCCGAAGCGGCGGTGCAGTTCGGCGACGGGGATGCGGCCTGGATAGCGCGGCACGAGGACGATGCGACGCGCCGGGCGGAGCCGGTGCAGCTCGGCGATGGCGGGGGCGAGGGCATCGAGCTCGTCGGCGTGGATATTGCCGAAGGTGATGGTGGGCCGGGTGCGGTCGGGTGGTGGCAGGTTGCCGAGCGGGGCGAGCTTGAGGTTGCCGCCCAGTTCAAGGCGGTCGGCGGGAACGCCGAGCTCGCGGTAGCGCGCGAGGGTGTCGGCGTCCTGCGGGTAGATGCGGCGGGCGCGCTGCAGGGTGCGGCGGGCGATGGCCGGGAAGCGCTGGTGGCGGGCGAAGCTGCGGGCCGAGAGGGTGGCGTTGACGACGACGACGGGCACCCCGGCCGCCTGGGCGGCGGCGAACTGGGCCGGCCAGTATTCGGATTCGACAAGCACCAGCAGGGCCGGCTTCAGCTGCTCGAAGAGGCGGGACTGCTCGGGCAGCGTGTCGAGCGGCATGATGAAGCTCGCCTCGCCGCCCGCCGCACGCTTGATCCGGGCGTAGCCGGAATAGGTAGTGGACGAGAGGACGACTGAGACGGTCGGATCGAGCGCCAGCAGCTGCTGGCGGAGCAGTTCGGCGACCTTCGCCTCGCCGGCCGAGACGGCGTGGATCCAGATGCGGCGGGAGTCGACGGGCTTGGGCAGGACGGGATGGTGTCGCTTGCCGAGCCAGTCGGCGCCGCCTTCGTCAGACTTGCCGAGCGGCGAGACGACGACGTAGTGGAGCCAGCTCAGCGCCTCGATCAGCGCGCCATATGCCTGCCAGCCGAACCCAGTCTGTTGCGGCACACGCACGCTCCCGTTCGCGTCCGAATCCGATCCCGGGCGCCGAGGTTGTTGCTCCCCCCTTCCGCCCTGCCGGGCACCTTCCCCCGCAAGCGGGAGAAGGGGAGCGTGGCGTCGTTGTGAACACCAGAAGGGAGACTTTGCGTAGCGGTTGCGGCGGCCGGGGGCAAGCTGCTAAGCCAGCCGTTATGCGCTACCCGATCGCCATCGATGCCGGCCTGCAGCAGCTTGCGCTCGACGAGGCGCGGGGCGTGGTGCGGCTCGAGGCGGCGGCGCTGGAGCAGCTGGCCGAGGCGCTCGACGGCAACTTCGTGGCACTGGTGGAGCTGATCCGCAAGGCGCCCGGCCGCGTCGTGTTCTCGGGTGTCGGCAAGAGCGCGCATATCGCCCGCAAGGCGGCGGCGACGCTCGCCTCGACCGGCACGCCGGCGCAGTTCGTGCATGGCGGCGACGCCAGCCACGGCGACATGGGGATGATCACCACCGCCGACGTGGTGGTGATGTTTTCGAAATCCGGCGAGACACGGGAACTGGCCGACCTCGCCAATTACTGCGTGCGCTTCGACATTCCGCTGGCGCTGGTGACGCAGAAGCCCGCCTCCCGGCTGGGGCTCGCGGCCAATATCGTGGTGGCACTCCCCGAAATGAGCGAGGCATGCGGGATCACCGATGCGCCGACGACATCGACGACGATGATGGCAGCGCTCGGCGATGCACTGGCGGTGGTGCTGCTCAGGCGGCGCGGCTTCAAGGCGGCGGATTTCCATGTGTTCCACCCCGGCGGCACGCTGGGCAGTGCTCTGCTCACCGTGGGCGAGGTGATGCATGCAGGCGAGGAACTGCCGCTGGTGCCAGGCTCGGCCAGCGTGGCGCACGCGATCCTCGAGATGACGTCGAAGGGCTTTGGCTGCACCGGGGTAACGGATGAGGCGGGGACGCTGGTCGGCATCGTGACCGATGGCGACCTGCGACGGCACATGGCCAATGGCCTGCTGGAGCAAACGGCCGCCCAGATCATGACGGTGGCGCCGCGCACGATCGAGGGCGCGGAACTGCTCACCGAGGCGCTGCGGCGGATGACGGTACTGAGCCCGCGGATCAGCGCGATCTTCGTGGTCAATGGCGCGGTACCGGTGGGGATCGTGCATCTGCATGACTGCCTGCGGGCGGGTGTGGCGTGAGCGCGCTGATCGTCATCCCGGCGCGCTGGGGCTCGACCCGGCTGACCGGCAAGCCGCTGCACCCGATTGCCGGGCGGATGCTGATCGAGCGGGTCGCTGCTATCGCGATGCTGGCGGC
>CAMDAL010000069.1 GCA_945888565.1 Devosia equisanguinis
GGCGGTCGAGCTCCCTCAGCCCGTCCTCGGCCGCGCTGAGTTCGCTGCCGTGGCGGTCGAGCATGGAGCGGGCCTTGAGCTCCGCCTGGGTCAGCCGCTCGCCGAGTTCCTGCTGCGTCGCCGGGTCGAGCCGTACGCCCGCCAGTTGCCGGAACAGCTCGCTCTCGGTTTCGCGGAACTTCGTCACCAGCTCGGCCGAACGCGCCAGGCGCTTGGCGATCTCGTCCTCCTCGCGTCGGATGTCGCGCAGCGCGTCGTCCATCGACTTGAGGGCTTCGGGGCCGGAGAGGGTCACAGGATCACCACTTGGTCACCGCGCCGCCGAGCACCGGCATCACGTAGTCGGGGTCGAGGAACCCGTATTCCTTAAGGCCCAGCGTCGCCCGCTGGATGATGCCGTCGTCCCGCTTGTCGTTTTCCACGCTGCGATAGGTGCTTTCCGGCACCCGCGCGCCCCAGGTATCGACCGTCTCGACCGTACCGGTTTCCTCGTTGGTCACCGGCAGGGCAACAGGCTTGCCGTCGGTGCCGACGGCCTGCACGATGATGTAGTAGTTGGTCGCGTCGGGATTGGCGTCGGGCACGCGCCAGAAGGCCGAGCGTTCGCCTTCCTTGCTGACGATCTTCAGCGTGTATTCGGACCGCAGCCGGTCGCGCAGCGCAGTCAGGTCGGTGATCGCCTGCTGCGCGCCTGCGCGGTTACCCTCGGCCGCGAGCCCCTTGCCGCGGGTGCGGATGGTGTCGGCGGTGGTCACCGCCTGCTGCACCTTGGTCTCTTCGTAGATGGTCTGGTAGAGCGCATCCATCTGCGCCGGCAGGCCCTCGGAAAGCTCGACACGCGCCGCCTCGGCCTGCGCCGCCTGGAAGGGCTGCCAGGCGAGGAAATAGCCGCCCAGCCCCACCACCACGACGAGCACGATGGCGAGTGTCGCCGGGCCCCATTTCTTTCGGCTCACATAGGCGCGGGCGAGGCTGGTCGAGAGCGACGGCTTGGGCGGGGTATAGGTGAAGCGGCTTTCGGCCAGCGCTTTCACGCCGGCGCGCAGCACGTCGTCCGTCACCTCGATACCCTGATGGTGATAGATGTCGCGCAGCCGGTCGAGCAGCTGCTTCTCCCGCGCCTCTCCCGCCAGCTCGCGTTCGACCAGATCCTGGCGATGGCGGAGCGTGTCCACCACGTCCATCGCCAGCATCACCTCGTCGAGCGGTGCCTTTTCGGCGGTTGCCGTCACCGTGCTCAAAGTCGTGGCTTTCCTCAGCCCTGCTTCTGATCAAGCATCAGCGCGTTGCCCTCGGCGGCGAGCACGGCGAGGCGGCGCTTGCCGTCCTCCACCGCGTCGCGGATTTCCGCCGAGTTCCTCGTCGCCTGCTCACGCATTTCATTGATGATGGTGCGCGATTTCTCCTGGAAGCTCACCACCGAGTCGACCAGCTTCTTGACCGCATCGGCGCGGATCGTCGGGCCGTAGCCGGCGCGCACCGCTGCCTCGCCGACCCGGTCGCCGATCTCGGAAAGGGTCTCGAGACTCTTGCTCATCCCTTCCTTCATGGCGTTCAGCGTCTCGGTCGATTCGTGCAGCCCGAACATGCCGGTGAACGAGGCCGACAGCGCGGTGAACACCGTCTCGTTGGTCGAAAAGAACGAGATCGCCTGCTGGTAGACCCGCTCCTTGGCCTGCGTGGTCTGCATCAGCCGTGCCATCACTACCTCGGAGGTCGAGTAGGAGATGGTGAGGTTGTCGCTGAGATCCTTGGCGATCTGGTAGCGGCGCTCCTCGTTCTGCAGGTCGCGCAGCTTCTCGTCGCGGTCCATCTCGAGCTTGGCCCGGTCGGCCGGGGTGCCGCCGGTGAACGACGAGACGGCGTCCGATGCGGCCTTGAGAGTGTTCTTCCGGTCGTCGAGCACCTTGGTGGCGGTCTCGAGCAGTTCGAGCGCCATCACCTCGGCCTGCTTCAGCGCGCCACGGAAGTCGCGGTAGGCCTCGAGGATGATGTACTCGCGGTCGATCTGGTTCTTGGTCTCCTTGGAGACATCCAGATAGATCGTGCGGATGCGCTCGAAGCGCGTCGCGATATCGCCGCGGCTGACCTTCATCCACACATTGCTCGCCCGCTCCAGCAGGTCGAGCTTGCCGTCGTCGAGCTGGTCGACCAGGCCCTTGGCATCGTCGCGGATCGAGTTGAAATTCTCGGTAATGGTGTTGTAGCGCTCGCCGATGTTCATCGCGGCGATCTGCGAACGGACCACCTCGTTGAAGGCACTCGCCTGGGTCAGCGTGCGGCCGATCAGGATCACCTTGGTCTCGTCGAACCCAGTGATCTCGTTGAGCAGGCCGGTGATCGGCTGCTCGGCCGGCTGCTCCGGCCAGATGCCGAGCGTCTTGATCGCCCCCATCGCCTTGTCGAGATACTGCAGGGGCTTTTCCATCACTTCAGTGGCCATTGGACGCTCTTCCTCTCGTCGGTCACCCGCGACTGGGTGACATGATTCCCCGGTGGCAGGCAGCAAGACAATCAAGCCGTTGGTCCTGCGCCACCTTTTCCCCGATATGGTGCTCAAATGCCGCACGAAAAGGGCAGGGTGCACAGCAACGACGCGACCGTTGCACAAAGAGCATGCATTGCGGCGGAACTCTGAAGCCACTAGCTCTCTTCAATCAGGTGAAACGAGGAGCATTGACGGCATGGAATTCGGCGGCAGGTACCTGTTCTCGGCCCCGCGCGATCGCGTCTGGGCAGCGCTCAACGACACCCGCGTGCTGAAGGCGGCCATCCCCGGCTGCAGCCGCCTCGAGTGGACCGGCGAGGCGGCGCTCGAATGCGAAATCAAGGTGAACCTCGGCGTCATGCAGCCCACCTTCACCGGCGATCTCGAACTGCGCGATGTCATTCCGGCCGAGCGGTACACCCTTGCCGGCCGCGGCCGCGGCGGCCTGCTCGGCAAGGCCGAAGCCGCTGCCGACATCTCGCTGCTGGACGCGCCGGGCGGCACCGAACTGACCTTCACCGCCAACGGTGGCGCCGATGGCGGCATCATGAAGCTCGGCAAGGCCATGATCGGCAACTCCGCCCAGAAGATCATCGACGGCTTCTTCGAGCGCATCGGCGACGCCATGGCCACCGAAGTGACCCCGCTGCCGCGGGGTTGAGGCACGTGCCCGCGCTGGACCGGACCGGCTGCCGACCTCAGCAAGACGCCCTCACACGCAAATTTTGACCAATTGGGCAAAAATCCGTGCGGTCCCCTCTTGCGTTGACTCTGGTTTAGAGGATTGTATTCCACCCCAACGCGTCCGGTCAGTTCAGGGCGGCAATTGCCGTTGCCGGGTGCGAAAACAGGGAGACCTTCATGACCTTCTTCACCAAGCACCTCGGTGCTCTCGCGGTCGGCGTCGCCGGCTCCGTTCTGCTCGCCGGCGCCGCCTTCGCCGACCCGGCCGTGATCTATGACCTCGGCGGCAAGTTCGACAAATCCTTCAACGAAGCCGCCTACAACGGCGCCGAGGCCTGGAAGGCCGAGACCGGCGGCACCTTTGCCGACCTCGAGCTGCAGAACGACGCGCAGCGCGAGCAGGCCCTCCGCCGCTTCGCTTCGCAGGGGTCCAACCCCATCGTAATGGCCGGCTTCTCGTGGGGCACCGCGCTCACCACCGTCGCCGCCGAATTCCCCGACACGAAGTTCGTGGTGATCGACGCCGTCGTCGATGCGCCGAACGTGCAGTCGATAATTTTCGACGAGCACACGGGCTCGTTCCTCGTCGGCGCCATCGCGGCGCTGAAGTCGACCACCGGCACTGTAGGCTTCGTGGGCGGCATGGACGTGCCGATCATCCACAAGTTCTACTGCGGCTACGCCCAGGGCGCCAAGGCGGCGAACCCGGACGTCAAGCTGATCGAGAACTACACCGGCACCACCCCGGCTGCCTGGAACGACCCGGTCACCGCCGGTGAACTGACCAAGGCGCAGTTCGACGCCGGTGCCGACGTGGTCTTCGCCGCTGCCGGCGGTTCGGGCCTCGGCGTGCTGCAGGCCGCTGCCGACGCGGGCAAGTTCTCGATCGGTGTCGATAGCAACCAGAACTACCTGCACCCCGGTTCGGTGCTGACCTCGATGCTGAAGCGCGTCGACGTCGCCGTGCAGACCTCGCTGACCGAAGCCAACTTCAAGCCGGGCCTCACCGTGCTTGGTCTTGCCGAAAGCGGCGTGGGCTACTCGCTGGACGAGCACAATGCGGCGCTGATCCCGGACGACATCAAGGCCAAGGTCGATGACCTGTCGGCCAAGATCCAGTCGGGCGAGATCGTCGTCCACGACTACACCGTCGACAGCACCTGCCCGGCCTGAGTCACTTCGTGACCAACCCCGTGCAGAACGGCGACAATCCTGCGCAGCGGTCCCAACGGACCGCTGCGGCTTCATCCGATCTCGCCATCGAGCTGATCAAGATCAACAAGCGCTTCGGCGCCGTCCACGCCAACCGCGACATCGACCTCAAGGTCAGGCGCGGCACCGTGCACGGCATTGTCGGCGAGAACGGCGCCGGCAAGTCGACGCTGATGTCGATCCTCTATGGCTTCTACACCGCCGACTCCGGCGAAATCCGCGTCAATGGCACGCCCCACGCCATCACCGATTCCCGCCATGCCCTCGCGCTCGGCATCGGCATGGTCCACCAGCACTTCATGCTGGTCGACAATTTTTCCATCCTCGAGAACGTCGTCCTCGGCGCCGAGGACAGCGCCATGCTGGGCCCCAGCCTGGCCCGTGCCCGCGGCGAACTCACCCGGCTGGCCAAGGAATACAACCTCGACGTCAACCCCGATGCCATCATCGAGGACGTCTCGGTCGGCACCCAGCAACGCGTCGAAATCCTGAAGGCGCTGTACCGCGGCGCCGACGTGCTGATCCTCGACGAGCCGACCGGCGTGCTGACGCCAAACGAGGCCGACGACCTGTTCCGCGTGCTCGAAACGCTGCGTGCCCAGGGCAAGACCATCATCCTGATCACCCACAAGCTGCGCGAGATCATGGCGATCACCGACTACGTGTCGGTGATGCGGCAGGGCCAGATGGTCGAGACGCTGGAGACGAAGAATACCAATCCCGAGCAGCTCGCCGAGCTGATGGTCGGCCGCCGCGTGCTGCTGCGCGTCGAGAAGGGGCCCGCCACGCCGGGCGACACCTTCCTGTCGGTCGAGAATCTCGTGGTGAAGGACGATCTCGGCGTCATCCGCGTCAAGGACGTGAGTTTTGCCGTGCGCGCCGGCGAAATTGTCGGCATCGCCGGGGTCGCCGGCAACGGCCAGTCCGAACTGCTCGAATCCGTCTCCGGCATGCGCGACCAGACCTCGGGCACCGTGCGCCTCAAGGGCACGCCGCTGTCGCTCGAAGGCGACGATGGCGCCCACCGCGCCCGTCAGGCCGGCCTCGCCCATGTGCCCGAGGACCGGCAGCGCATGGGCCTCGTCACGGCGTTCGAGGAGTGGGAAAACGCCATGCTCGGCTACGAGGATGACCCGGCCTATGGCAAGGGCATCATCCTCGATGCCAAGGCCGCCCGGGCCCAGGCCCGCGAGCGCATCGAGAAATTCGACATCCGCCCCGCCAACGAACGGCTGAAGACCGCCAGTTTCTCGGGCGGCAACCAGCAGAAGATCGTGCTGGCGCGCGAGATGGAGCGCAATCCGGACGTGCTGATCGTCGGCCAGCCGACGCGCGGCGTCGATATCGGCGCCATCGAGTTCATCCACAACCAGATCATCAAGATGCGCGATGCGGGCAAGGCCATCCTGCTCGTCTCGGTCGAGCTCGACGAAATCCGCTCGCTCTCCGACCGCATCCTCGTGATGTTCGATGGCAAGATCGTCGGCGAAGCCGATCCCGCCACGGCAACCGAACTCGAGCTCGGACTGATGATGGCCGGCGTTACAGACAAGAAGAGGGCGGCCGAGTGAGTACTGTCGTCCTGAAGCCATTGCCGCGTTGGGCCGATGTGGTCCTGCTGCCGCTGCTGAACCTGCTGCTGGCCTTCATCGTCTCCGGCCTCGTGGTGCTCGCCATCGGGCAGGACCCGCTGGCGGCGCTGAACGCCATCACCACCGGCGCCTTCGGCAACGGCTACAATATCGGCTATACGCTCTACTATTCGACCAACTTCATCTTCACCGGCCTTGCCGTGGCGGTCGCCGCGCATGCCGGGCTGTTCAACATCGGCGGCAACGGCCAGGCCTATATCGCCGGGCTCGGCGTGATCCTCGTGGCGCTGCCGATGCAGTTCCTGCCCTGGTGGGTGACGTTCCCGGTCGCCGTGGTCGCGGGTGCGGCGGTGGGCGGGTTCTGGGGCTTCATTCCCGGCTGGCTGCAGGCCAAGCGCGGCTCGCACGTCGTCATCACCACCATCATGTTCAACTTCATCGCCGCGGCAATCATGGTCTACATGGTGGTCAACGTGCTGAAGCCGCCGGGCGTGCTGGCGCCCGAATCCGCGATGATCGCCGCCGAAGGGCGCATGCCCAAGCTCGGCACCTTCATCCCGTGGTTCCGGAACACCGACGTCAATTTCACGCTGATCCTGGCACTGCTCTGCCTCGTCGGCGCCTACATCCTGATCTGGCACACCCGCTTCGGCTTCGCCATGCGGGCGCTGGGGCACAACCCGACGGCGACGCGCTACGCCGGCATGAGCAATTCGCGCATCATCATGATCGTCATGACCATGTCGGGCGCGCTGGCCGGCATGGTGGCGGTCAACCAGGTGGTGGGCGTGCAGTATCGGCTGGTGCTCGACTATGTCGCCGATGCCGGCTTCGTCGGCATCGCCGTGGCGCTGATGGGCCGGAACCACCCGATCGGCATCCTGCTCGCCGCCTTGCTGTTCGGTGCCCTCTACCAGGGCGGCAACGAGCTGCAATACGTCATCCCGGGCCTGAGCAAGGAGATGGTCGTCGTCATCCAGGCGCTGGTCATCCTGTTCACCGGCGCCATGGAGGGGCTGTTCCGCCCCGGTCTGCAACGCATCTTCACCACGCTGTCGCCGGGCCAGAAGGCCGAAGCGGTGGCGCGCAATACCGTGAAGTCGGAGAGCTGAGGCCATGGATCTCGCCATCATCCTCTCCACCCTCGATGCCACGATCCGCCTGTCGACGCCGCTGCTGCTCGCCTGCCTCGCCGGCCTCTACTCCGAGCGCGCCGGCGTCTTCGACATCGGCCTCGAAGGCAAGATGCTGGCCGCCGCCTTCGCCGCCGCGGCCGTCGCGGCGGTCAGTGGCAATGTCTGGCTCGGGCTCCTCGCCGGCATCGCGGTCTCGATCACCACGGCGGCCCTGCAGGGCGCGGCGGCGATCACGCTCAAGGGCAACCAGCTGATCGCCGGCGTCGCCATCAACATGCTGGCGGTCGGGCTGACCACCTTCCTCGGCATCCAGTGGTTCGCGCAGGGTGGCCGCACCCCGCAGCTCAAGGCGGGCGAACGCTTCACCGAAATCCAGCTGCCGTTTGCCGCCGAGCTCCAGGGCGTGCCGGTGCTCGGCCCGATCTATGCGGACCTGATTTCCGGCCACAACCTGCTCGTCTACCTCGCCTTCATTGCCGTGCCGATCACCTGGTTCGTGCTCTACCGCACCCGCTTCGGCCTGCGCCTGCGCGCCGTCGGCGAAAACCCCAAAGCCGTCGATACGGCCGGTATCTCGGTGATCCTGCTGCGCTACCAGGCGGTGCTGATCACCGGCCTGCTGTGTGGCCTGGCCGGGGCGTTCTTCTCGATCGCGCAGGGCTCAGGCTTCGGCAACAACATGACCGCCGGCAAGGGTTTTATCGCGCTCGCCGCGCTGATCTTCGCCAAGTGGAAGCCGGTGCCTGCCATGTTCACCTGCCTGCTGTTCGGCTTCCTTGATGCGCTGCAGATCCGCCTGCAGGGTGCCGAAGTCTTCGGCGTTGGGGTGCCGGTCCAGGCCATCCAGGCGCTGCCCTACATCCTCACCGTGGTGCTGCTGGCCGGCTTCATCGGCAAGGCGGTTGGCCCGAAGGCCGGCGGCGTCGCCTACAGCAAGGAGCGCTAGCCATGGCTCATCCGAAGGACGCCGAGCTCTTCGCCGCCGCCGAAGCGATCCGCGCCAAAGCCTATGCGCCGTATTCGAACTTCCAGGTCGGCACCGCCATCCTCGCCGATGACGGCAAGATTTATGTCGGCTGCAACGTCGAGAACGCCGCCTATCCGGTCGGCAACTGCGCCGAGCCCTCGGCCATCGCCGCCATGCTGGCCGGCGGCGGCAAGCGTATCCGCCGCGTCTACACCACCGGCCCCGGCAAGACCCCGGTAACGCCCTGCGGCGGCTGCCGCCAGCGCATCCGCGAATTCGCCGATCAGGACGTCGTCGTCGTCTCGCATGGGGTGGACGGCGCGCCGCTCGAACAGACCATCGCGCAACTCCTGCCGCATTCTTTCGGGCCGGAGTTCCTGGGCAGATAATGCCCCGGCAGAAATCTGCCGCAAAACGGGCGCAAGACCCGTCGTACAAGGAGGCCAATATGGAACTTCGCGTCGTCGACCAGGCTGCCAACAAGCCCGCCGCCAAGGCAAAGGCGCCGGCCCCGATCGTGCAGGATGCGGCCACGCATCGCCGCAATCCCGGCTATCCGCTCGATCTCGACTGGGTCGAGCGCATCCGCATGAACCGCTCGGCGCTGGAGCGCCGCGCCGCCTCGCTCCCCGCGCGCCGCTCGGTGAAAAAGGACTATCAGGCCGCATGGCTGCTCAAGGCCATCACCCTGATGGACCTTACCACCCTAAATTCCGACGACACCCCCGGCCGCGTCGAGCGCCTGTGCGCCAAAGCCCGCCACCCGGTGCGGCAGGATATCCTCGATGGCCTCGGCGTTGCCGAGCTCGACATCAAGCCCGCGGCGGTCTGCGTCTACCATAGCTTCGTCAAGACGGCCGTCGATGCTTTGGAGGGTACCGGCATCAACGTGGCGGCGGTCAGCACCGCCTTCCCGCACGGCCTGTCGCCGCTCTCGACCCGCCTCGCCGAGATCGAGGCCTCGGTCGCCGACGGCGCCAACGAGATCGACATCGTCATCGAGCGCGGCATGGTGCTGCGCGGCGACTGGCAGGCGCTCTACGATGAAGTGAAGGCGATGCGGAAGGCCTGCGGCGACGCCCACATCAAGACCATCCTCGGCACGGGTGAGCTCGCCACGCAGACCAATGTGGCGAAGGCCTCGCTGGTCTGCATGCTGGCCGGCGCCGATTTCATCAAGACCTCGACCGGCAAGGAAAAGGTCAACGCCAACCTGCCCACCTCGCTCAGCATGGTCCGCATGATCCGCTGGTTCCATGAGGAGACCGGCATCGAGATCGGCTACAAGCCCGCCGGCGGCATCGCCACGGCAAAACTGTCGCTCGACTACATGGCGCTGATGAAGGAAGAGCTCGGCACCCACTGGCTCCAGCCCCACCTCTTCCGCTTCGGCGCCTCGAGCCTGCTCACCGACATCGAACGCCAGTTGGAGCACACGCTGACCGGGCACTACGCAGCCGATTACCGCATGCCGATGGTGTGACAATGCTTCCTAAGGACTGGGCGGCAGTTCGGTTTGCAGGAGGGCTACTAGGCTTAACTGCATCCTTGTGGCTTGCCTGGGCCATTCTCGGCCGAGATCCTTACTTCGCTTACGTGTTGATACTTGGATCAATCATCGCGATTAGCGGAGCTCTTGGCGGGCTCAAAGAGTGGATATCATCGCTCTTGTCCGCACGAAACGAACTGCTTGAGCAACAAGGTCAGGCGAAACTCGACGAACTCCAAGCCCAGTTTGACAACCTGATTGCCGAAGACGAGGAAAGGTCGAGCGCGCACGCCGTACTCCAACCTTCCAACGAGGGTAAGAAATGAACAAGATCGCTGAAATCTTCACCTCCCTCGACTACGGCCCGGCCCCCGAGGGCGCCGATGTCGCGCTCGCCTGGCTCGGCGCGCACGAAAACCGCTTTGGTCATTTCATCGATGGCAAGTGGACCAAGCCCGGCAAGACCTTCGCCACCGAGAACCCGGCGACCAACAAGCCGCTGGCGCAGATCACCGACGGCACCGCCGACGACGTGGACGCGGCGGTGAAGGCCGCCCGCGCCGCCTTCCCGAAATGGTCGGCGCTCTCCGGCTACCAGCGCGGCAAATATCTCTACGCCATTGCGCGCCTGATCCAGAAGCACAGCCGCCTCTTCGCCGTGCTCGAAACCATGGACAACGGCAAGCCGATCCGCGAGAGCCGCGACGTCGATATTCCGCTGGTGGCGCGGCACTTCTACCACCACGCCGGCTGGGCCCAGCACCGCGACCGCGAGTTCCCCGACCACGTGCCCTACGGCGTCTGCGGCCAGATCATCCCGTGGAATTTCCCGCTGCTGATGCTGGCCTGGAAGATCGCCCCGGCGCTCTCCGCAGGCAACACCGTGGTGCTGAAGCCGGCGGAATTCACCTCGCTCACCGCGCTGCTCTTTGCCGAAATCTGCGAGAAGGCGAAGCTGCCGCCGGGCGTCGTCAACATCGTCACCGGCGAGGGCGACACCGGCGCCGCCATCACCAGCCACCCCGATATCGACAAGATCGCCTTCACCGGCTCGACCGAAGTCGGCAAGATCATCCGCAAGGCCACTGCCGGCACCGGCAAGGGGCTGAGCCTCGAGCTCGGCGGCAAGTCGCCCTACATCGTTTTCGACGACGCCGATCTCGACAGCGCCATCGAGGGGCTGGTCGATGCCATCTGGTTCAACCAGGGCCAGGTCTGCTGCGCCGGCTCGCGGCTCCTGGTGCAGGAGAGCATCGAGGACCGCTTCCTCGCAAAGCTGAAAAAGCGCATGGCCACCCTCCGCGTCGGCGACCCGCTCGACAAGGCTGTCGATATCGGTGCGCTGGTCGCGCAGGTGCAGGTCGAGCGCGTCCGCGACCTGGTGAAAAAGGGCGTCGCCGAAGGCGGCCAGCTCTACGAACCCGATATCGACCTGCCGGCGCAGGGCTGTTTCCTCCGCCCCGCGCTCATCACCCACGTCTCGACCGCCAACACCGTCGCCACCGAGGAGATATTCGGGCCGGTGCTGGTCGAAATGAGTTTTCGGACGCCCGAGGAGGCGGTGGCGCTCGCCAACAATTCCAAATACGGCCTCGCGGCGACGATCTGGACCGAGAACGTCAACCTCGCCCTCGATATCGCGCCCAAGCTCAAGTCCGGCGTCGTCTGGATCAACTCCACCAACAACTTCGACGCCGCCGTCGGCTTCGGCGGCTACAAGGAGTCTGGCTTCGGTCGCGAAGGCGGCAAGGAAGGCATGGCGAGCTACCTGAAGCCGAAGTGGGAAAAGGAGCTGAAACCCTTCGTTGCCTCCCCCACCGCTGTCATCCCTGCGAAAGCAGGAACCCAGCCCGCCAACCCGCTCGACGACACCGGCTCCATCCACCAGACGGCGAAAATGTACATCGGCGGCAAGCAGGCCCGGCCCGATAGCGGCTATTCCCGCCCCGTCCACGCCCCCGACGGCAGCCTCGTCGGCGAAGTCGGCGACGGTAACCGCAAGGATATCCGCAATTCCGTCGAAGCGGCTCGCGCCGCGCTCGGCTGGGCCACGACGTCAGCCCACAATCGCGCGCAGATCCTCTACTTCCTCGCCGAAAACCTCGAATACCGCGCTGCGGAATTCGCCGCCCGCATCAAGGCGCAGACCGGCGAGGACGGCGCGGCGGAAGTCGCTGCCTCGGTCGAGCGCCTCTTCGCCTTCGCCGGTTGGGCCGACAAATACGATGGCGCCGTCCACAATCCGCCGCAGCGCATGGTGGCGACCGCCATGGTCGAAGCCATCGGCGCCATGGCCATCCTCGCGCCCCCGTCGCGCCCGCTGCTCGGTTCCATCGCGCTGATCGCCCCGGCCCTCGCCATGGGCAACACCGTGGTGCTGGTGCCGAGCGAACGCTCGCCGCTGTCGATGACCGATTTCTACCAGGTGCTCGAAACCTCCGACGTCCCGTCCGGCGTCCTCAACATCGTCACCGGTGAGAGCAAGGTGCTGGCGAAAACCCTCGCCGAACACGATGGCATCGACGCCATCTGGTTCGCCGGCGACGCTGAAACCTCGACGATGGTGGAGCAGGCCTCCACCGGCAACCTCAAGCAGACCTGGACCACCCGCGGCCTCTACTACGACCTTTCCGACAAGCGCTTCGAAGGCGACTACCTGCTGCGCCGCGCCACGCAGGTGAAGAACGTCTGGATCCCGTATGGCGCCTGAGCCGGATGGTCGCATCGAGATCGAGAATGTCGGCCAGCCCGGCAAGCTCTATCGCGTCGATGGCGCAAAATACGCCGCCATGCGCGACGCTGTGCTCGCCGTGCTGCCCGCCGCGCCGCCTGGCATGACGGTGGAAGCCGTCATCGCTGCGGCAAAGCCCCTGTTGCCGGGCGACCTGTTTCCCGGGGGTGACAAGGCCGGCTGGTGGGTGAAGGCGGTGCAACTCGATCTCGAAGCCAAGCAGGTGATTGCCCGCACGCCGTCTCCCGTCCGGCTCTTCCGCCGCGCTGGCTGAGCCCGGCCGGCAAAAAGCACCGCGGCGGTGGAACCTTTCGGCCGTTCGTACGTATAGACCGCATGACATCCCCCACGAACGCATCAGTGGCAGCCGGTTCGCTGGCCGAGCTGCTCTTTCGCTCTGGGCCGATCGCGCTGTTCCTCGATTTCGATGGCGTCCTGGCCGAGATTGCGCCCACCCCTGAAGCCGCGACGGTCCCTTCTGGGGTCATCGCGCGGCTGCAGACCCTGCACAGTACCCTCGACGGTGCTTTGGCCGTCGTCACCGGCCGCGCCATGGCCGACGTCGATCGGTTCCTCGCGCCGTTGCACCTCCCGGTCGCAGCCGAGCATGGCAACATGCGCCGCAGCCGCGATGGCCGGGTCGAGGTGCTCAACGAGGCGGCGATGCAGGACGTGCCCGAGCTCGCCGCCGAACTGGAACAGGCCTTTGGCGCCGACGACCGCATCATTGTCGAGCGCAAGCCCTCGGCTGTTGCGGTGCACTATCGTCTCGCCCCCGAACGTGCCGCCGAATGCTTCGAACGCGTCAACGCAGTGGTGGCCGTCCGCTCCGGTTTCTCCATCGTTGCCGGCAAGATGGTGATCGAGGCCCGCGCTGCCGGTGCCGACAAGGGCGCTGCGGTGCGCGGCTACATGCAGGATGAACCCTTTGGCGGCCGCACGCCGCTGTTCATCGGCGACGACATTACCGACGAGGATGGCTTCGCCGCCGCCCAGCAGCTAGTACCGGTGCACAGAGATTATGACTCTTTGACCGGATAGGCTTTGCGGAGTTTTTGGCGGGCTTTTTCGGTGGTGAACATCCAGTTGATCTGAGCCTTGTCGGCGTTTCGCTGGCGCTCCCAGGAGCCGATTTCGGCGACGAG
>CAMDAL010000070.1 GCA_945888565.1 Devosia equisanguinis
TCGAGCAGTTGCTGGCGGGGCTCCTCGATACGGACCATCCCACCACCGTCCTCGTGACGCACCTCAACGAGGATGCCGCCGCGCTGGCCGATCGGGCCGTGGTTCTCGCGGGCCGGCCGGCTCGCATCGCCGCCGACTACCGCTTCGAAATCCCGCGTGGCCGCCGCGATGCAGCCGAACGCGAACGTATAGCAAGCCGCCTTGCCGAGGCGGCACTGGAGCCCACCCGATGAGCCCGCCTCCCGCCCTCGACCTGATCGGGGTTCGCAAATCCTATGGCAAGACGGAGGCCTTGCGGGGGATCTCGCTCAGCATCGCGCCGGGGGAGATCGTCGGGCTGCTCGGCCCCAACGGCGCCGGCAAGTCGACGCTGTTCCAGATCGCCGCCGGCCTGTTCGCGCCCGATGCGGGCGAGGTGCGGCTGTTCGGCATGGGCTATCGCGACAAGGGTTCCGAAATCCTGAGCCGGCTGGGCGTGATGTTCCAGGCACGGGCGATCGACCTCGACATGTCGGTCAAGGCCAACCTCAAGTTCCATGGCGCCCTGTTCGGCCTCTCCGGGCGGACGCTCGCGGCACGCATCGCCGAGGTGGCAACGCTGCTCGAGATCACCGACCTGCTCGACAAGCCGGTACGGACCCTGTCGGGCGGCAATCAGCGACGGGCCGAGGTGGCGCGGGCGCTGCTGAACAAGCCGGACCTGCTGCTGATGGACGAGCCCACTGTCGGCCTCGATCCGACGACCCGCCGGCTACTCCTGCGCCACCTGCATGCCGTGCGCGAGCAGGCCGGCACGTCGATCCTGTGGGCTACCCACATCGTCGAGGAACTCGAAAACGCCGACCGCATCGTGCTGATCCGCGCGGGCGAGATCATCGGCGCAGGCACCCCGGCCGACCTGCTGGCCCGGAGCGGCGCCGAGACGCTGACCGACGCCTATGTAGCGCTCACCGGAGCGCCGGCGACGGAACCCCCACCAGCCTAGTTGCTCGCTGGCCAGATACCGTGATCGCTGACAGCGCGGGGTCTCCGCGCGCCACCCAATCTTGGCTATCGGCTTTTCCAATGCCCGGCACGGCTAGGCTCCTCGCACGTTCACGGAGATGGCATGCGCACTTGGCATATTCTGGTCAGCCTCGGCCTGATCCTGTCGTCGGCGCTGGGGCTTCTGGTCATGGCCGGCGAGGCGCGCGTGCTGCTGGCGCCGCCGCTTCAGGCCGAGCTCACGGTGCAGGAATTTCCCTTGCCCCCCGACATGGGTGTCGATCCGGACCGGGTGGCGGGCTTCATGGCCCGGGAACTGCAGCAAAGGCTGGATGACGATATTGCCATCCGCATGTCGCTGAAGCCCGACATCGTCAAGAAGGTCAAGGATATCGTGCTGCCGCGGGTGATGAACGTCGTCGTCGTTCAGTCGATGATGCGTCAGATCCCCGAGCTGTCGCAGCTGCTGGACCTCGGTTCGTTCCGTCGCACCGTCAGCGGCTCGATCACCAGTGCGAACGCCGCCGACGATGTGGCACTGACCGTCCCGGGCGCCCTCCTCGCCACCGTCGATGGTGAGAAGGTCAGGGTCACCAAGACCTCCACCGGGATGGCGGCGCTCGAACTCGGCCCCATGACCGCTGGGCAGAGCCGTCAGGTGACGCTGTGGCTCGACGACAGCGCGGCAGGGGTCGACCTCGGCCAGTCCATCCTGCTCGGCGCCGCCGCCGGCCAGCGCGGACGTGTACTGCTCTGGGGCGATGACGGCTGGTTCGGTGCCGATATCGAGGCGCTGCGCTGGGGTCGCTGGCTGGTGGGAGCGAATCTGGCTGCCATCCTGGCCTTCGGCCTAGCCAGCCTGGTCCTGCCCTTGCTGGCCCGCCGCCAGGACCGCACCGCTCCCGCACAGCCCCAGCCGGCGAAGCCGGCCTGATCCGCACGCGGTAGACCCCCGGAAGCCTTCAAGGGGGCGGCACCGGCCTCTGCCTCAACCCGACTGTTACCGTGGCTTCTCGGGCGTGATGGGCGCCGCTTCCGTGCCGAAGGTCAGCATCCCGGCTTCGAACTGGAAGATGCGCTCGCCGACGCTCCCTGCTCCGCCGGGCCTGCCCTCGACCATGCCCATCTCGATTTCCTGCGCCAGGGCTTCGGCCGTCCCTTCGGGCAGCGCGCTCTCCGCATCGACCTTGCCCTGGATCTGCTCGCCCTGGGCAATCCTGCCCATGGCGTCGTTGACCTTGATCTTCAGGTCGTCGGAATAGGGCAGCTGAAAGGCACGCGGCTGCCCCGAAGGGTAGTTCTCCGCATCCAGCTTCTGCAGCCAGAGGAAGACATTGCCCTTTTCGCCCTGCAGCGCGCTTGGTTCGGTCACCTGGGCCCACAGCATGCGGAAGCTGGACGGGATCGGCCCGTCCGTTGGCAGGCCACGCAGTTCACCGACGCTGCTGAAGGTCAGCGGAATAAGCGCCACGGTCGCCGCTGTCGCCAGCACTTTCAACACCCAGTTCAGCCGCGACAGCAGCAGGATATAGGCCAGCAGCGCCACCACCAGCGCATAGGCCGCCGTCAGGGACACGATCGTGAAGGTCATTCCGGGATCACTTGTCCTGTCGCTGCATCGACTGCGCCGCCCGGCGCGCCTTGCCGGTTGGTACCGCCACCTTTTCCGCCGGCTGACCGCGTCAGCTCGACGAGGCTCTTGGGCGTGCTGATGACATTGACCACATCCTGCCCCGCCAGCGTGAAGCGCACCGCGGTCTGCTCGTCGCCCGTGCCTTTCATCTCCAGCGTCTTGTAGAAGACCACCTTCACCGTGGGGTTCAGCTGTTCGACCTTCACCGTCACCGGCAGCGTTCCCGTGCCATTGGCGATGTAGTGGACGACGTTGACGACGTATTCGCCATCCTGCAGCCCGCGGAAAGCCACGCTTTCCTGGTTCAGCGGATTCGAGATTTCCTTGCCGTCGAGCAGGATCACGTCCTTGAACATGCCCCGGTCGTCGCGCTCCAGGTTCATCAGCCCGCCTTCGCGCTGGTTGTACCAGACGATGTTGCCAGCCGGGTCTTCCACATAGGTATCCACGTCATCGGGGTTGTCGTCGGGCCAGGTCACGGTGATCATCATCTCGGCCTTCGGATCGACCTTGCCCTCGTCGGCTGGTGCGTTGATCATCGCGAACGAGATGAAGAACATGAAGGTGATGGCCTTCAGGGAGTTGAACAGGAGCGCCGAGAAGATCTCGAACTCCGGTTCCGGTTCCTCTTCAAACATTGCGCTCGCCCCGAGCCAGCAGCGGCAGCAGGGAGACTTCGGTGAAGCTGACCGCCGTCTGGCTGATGTCGGTCACCAGCGCATCGGCGATGTTGTACTCGAGCCGCAGCAGGATGCCGCCGATCAGCCCGGCAATCGTCGTCAGCAGCGACACCGCCATGCCCGCGATCATCTGCTGCAGCGCGCCGCGCAGGGTATCGACGTCGAAATTCGACAGGTCGCCCATGGAATTGAGCATCATGACGAAGCCCACCATCGTGCCCAGCATGCCGAGCTTGTAGAGCAGGTCGGCGCCATAGGTGCCGATCTTCGTCCGCCGGCGAAGGCTGGCGCCGAGGCTCATCATCAGCAGGTGGGCGTTGCCCTCGACTTCCGACGGATGCTCGCGCGAGCGGATCAGATCGGACATGTAGCGGTCGATCATCATGCCGCCCTGCGGCAGCTCGGGAACCTTCGTCGCCCTCGCCAGCGACTCCTTGATCTGAAGGGCCCGGCGGTATTCGCGCGCCAGCTCCACCAGGATCCACAGGCAGTGCCCCGAGAAGCCGACATAGAGCACCGCGATCAGCACGGTGATCTTCGACTTGTCGGCGCCGAACAGGTAGTCCAGCAGCCCGTAGTCGTAGGATACCACCGTGGCCACTGCGATCAGCGCCATCAGAAGCACCCATTTGAGCACCGCATCGAAGGCCCCGCTGCGGCCCGGTGCCATGATTGCATCGCCAACTTGCGCCATCGTCCGTCCTATCGGTAACCGCCCGGGGTTTCGCGGCGGCGAAACACCCAGGGTTCTTCAAAATTCACGCCCACCTGCCACAGGCCGACCCCGGCGGCGATCGCATCGGCCATTGCGGCGTCGTATTCCTCGGATTGCTCGTGGAAGGGCAGCGCCAGGCCGGCCTTCACCATTTCGGCGTTGAGGTCCTGGCCACCGCTCTCGCAGATGCCGTAGCGGCGGCCGAACGGATCGGGCTCGCCCTTGTACGTGCAGGTCACTTCACCGCGACCGGCCAGCAGCTGCAGATGCCGGAACGCCACGTCGTGGCACCCCCAGAGTCGGCCGTCCAGCTGGCAGGTCTGCGGCACTTCGGGGGCATCGATGGCCCACAGGATCACGCGCTGTGTGCCGAATTTCAGCACGTCGGCATCGATCACCTCGGGCATGCCGCTGATCCCGGTTTCCGTGGATTGGGCATGGGCCGGGCCGGTCAGGGCGCCGCCGACGGTGGCACCAGCCAGCAGGACCATTGAAAGGGCCAATGTCCTCAATTCGGCAAAGCGCGGGAGGCGGCTTGTATCAGGAGACACGATCTGGCCCTTTCAAAACGCGGAGAGACCTACAATGCGCATCGTGATGGCGCTGGCCCTGGCGGCAATGGCGAGCCCGGTCTGCGCGGACCAGGTTTCTGACCTGATCGACGGGACGATCAAGGAGTGCCGGGGCTGCGACCTGCAGGGCGCCAATTTCAAGAAGGCCGACCTGGCGGGGGTTGACCTCACCGGCGCGAACCTGACGGATGCCACCTTCCACCGCGCCGATCTGCGCGGCGCGATCCTGACCGGCGTCACCGCCGTCGGCGCCAATTTCAATCTGGCCGATCTGAGCCGGGCCCAGATGACCGAAGGTAATTTCACCCGCTCCATGTTCTACAGCGCCCAGGTTTCGGGCGCAGACCTTTCGGGTGCCGACCTGAGCGAGACGCGGATGCAGAAGGTGCGCCTGACCTCGGCCAAGCTGGTGGGCGCGGTGCTCGACCGGGCCGTCATCCGTGGCGCGGTCGGCAACAACGCCGATTTCAGCAACACCTCGATGACCGAGACCAACTTCATGGAGGCGCATGTCAGCCGCAGTCGCTTCACCGGGGCGGTTATCTACAACAGCGCGTTCATCGACGCCGAAGCCGGCAGCGCGAGCTTTGCCGGCGCGACGATCTCGCTGACCGATTTCTATGGCGCCGACCTGCGCCGGGCGAAGTTTACCGGCGCGACCCTGAATGGAAACCGCTTCACCAGCGCGGCCACGACCGATGTCGATTTCGACAGCGCCACCATGACCGGCAACTTCATGGCGGATGGGCGACCGCAGGACTGAGGTCATGGCGCCGCCTTCGGGGTGTAAGGCGCCAGCAGTTCCTCGTAGCGCATCTGGCTTTCGAAATAGCCCTTGTTGACCTGCTGGGTCTCGCTACTGACGGCGCGCTGCCCCTTCTTGCGCAGGTAGGTCGCCTCGATCGCGATCAGTGTCAGGCCGTCGGGTGAGGTCCCCGTGCACAGCTCGTGAAAGAAGCGGTTGCCGACGGGCTGCTCGCCGTCCTGCATCGGGATGTCGCTGCAGTTCAGCGCCCACTGGCCGTACCGGGCCTTGAAGTTGCGGATCAGGGTATACGCGTTGCGCCGGTCGTAGTCGCTTGTTCGGTCATCGGTTGAGATCCGCCGGCCCTGCACGATGCCAGCCTCGTCGACGAGCAGCGACACGATCACCGGCTGCGCATAGACCGACGTTCCGCCCTTGAGGAACTGGTAACCGACGTCGAGCGCCAGGGTGATGTAGTCCTGTTCATCGTCATAGGTGAAATTGACTTCGCGCAGGCCCGAGGCCTCTGGTGCACAGGTCATGTAGTCGTCGAACGATGCAAGCTCCTGCCCCGGCGGGCCGCCGTCCGTGCCACAGGCGATTTCGCCGACATCGCCATCGCGCACCTGCGACAGGGGCTGTCCCAGTTGGACGTCCCAGATCGAGTAGACGGGCTTGATCTGTTCCTGGCTCAGTGAGGGATGCGCCCATAGCAGCGGGGCAAGGCACAGGAGGGCGAGGAGAACCTGCTTGCGCATCGCGCAACTCACTTCAGGTTCTTGCAGGCCGCGGCGGCCGGGTTGGCGAACACATCTATGCATTCTTCGAAGGTCGGCAGGCCCCGGCCGACCACTTTGGCCTGCATGAAGGCGACGATGTTGGCGATGTCCTGTTCCCGCAGCAGCTTGCCGCGGTTCGGCGCGGTGTCCGTGGCAAAGTCGGACAGCAGCATGCCGTAGCAGCGCCCGTCGCGGTAAGCAGCACGGTCATGGTAGGGCATCTGGGTGGCGGGACGGCCGCAGGAAATGACCTCAGTCAACGCGGCCTTGTCCAGTTCGCTCTCGCGCAGGTTCGAGCCGGTTGGCGAGCGCATGTCGATCCCCGTCTTGCCGTCGCCCGGCCAGCCATGACAGTTGACGCAACCGCCGAGGGTCAGAAACACCACCCTGCCACGCTCCGGGTCACCGACGAGGTCGGGCAACTCCTGCGCCCATGATGTGGGGACAGCCAGGGCCACGAGGGCAAGGAAGACAGCCACGACGCGGGCCAACAACATGTTAATTACTCAGGTCCAGGCAAGGATCGGAAGACGAAAAGCCGGGCAACCGAAGCTGCCCGGCTCGAGATCAGTTAGGATCAGTCCGCCGTGAAGACCCACAGCATGTTGGCGGCCTGGTTGTTGTCCAGCTCGACGTTGCCGCCGGAGTTGCTACCCAGGGCGCCGCCGAGAATGGCGACATACTGCTTGCCACCAACCGAGTAGGTCATCGGCGGAGCGCGGAACGCGGTGCCGACATTCGTCGACCACAGCGGTGCCAGCGTCTTGGCATCATAGGCGCCAATGGTGCCATCGACCAAACCCGTCCAGACCAGATCCGGCGTCGACAGCACACCGCTGTTGTTGGGGTACGTGGTGTTCTGCTTGGCGGCGGACTTGCCCGTCGTGACGTCGATCGCGCTGATCGAGCCCGACTGGACACCCTTGGTTTCGAGGGTGCCACCGAGGAAGATCGCGCCGGGCACGACATCCTGCGGCGCGACTGCCTTGGTCGCAATGTCGGAGCACGCTTCAATGCCGGCACCGTAGGCAAGGCCAAGGACGGGGTTGTAGGCGGTGGGATAGTAGTTCACGCCACCCGAGAAGTGCGGGCAGTTGGTCACCCCGGCGCCATCACGACGCAGTACGCCCATGGCATATTCCTGAAGCGACTTGGAGGGGTCGTACTCCACCGGCCAGCCGGTCTTGGGGTCGATGCCCTTGGTCCAGTTCACTTCGGCCACGTACTGAGCCGACTGGATGTACGAACCATTGGTCCGGTCGAGCGAGTAGAAGATGCCGTTGCGGCCAAAGTGCGAGAGCACCTTGCGGTCTTCGCCGTTGACCTTGGTATCCATCAGCAGCTGAATGCCGACTTCGTCATAGTCCATGTAGTCGCCCGGCGTGTACTGGAAGTGCCACTTCAGCGCACCGGTATCGGCGTCAAGGGCGATCGTGGAGTTGGAGTAGAGATTGTCGCCAGGACGGAATTCCGGGTCGAACATCGGAACCGGATTACCCGTGCCCCAGTAGACGGTGTTGGACACCGGATCATAGGAGCCCGACACCCAAAGGGAGGCGCCGCCGGTCTTCCAGCAATCAGGGTTGCCGGCCTCTTCGCACAACCACGTTTCCGATCCGGGCTGACCCGGCTCCGGAACCGTGAAGAAGCGCCACAGCTCGTCACCGGTCTCGGGATTGAGGGCGGCAAGCCAGCCACGCGTTGCCCAGTCACCATAGGACTGACCGACGAGAACCTTGTCTCCGACGACCTGCGGAGCGCTGGTGAAGCCTTCGCCAGGTTCCGTCGCGACCTGCTTTTCCCAGGCGACGTCGCCGGTCTCGCTGTCGCAGGCTACGACGCGGCCATCGTTTAGCGCCGTAATCACGAGGTTGCCGGAGAGCGCAAGCCCACGGTTAACCGCGAGCACGCCAGCGCTGGGATCCTTTTCGATACCCGTATCGCAGACCCAGAGGAGTTTTCCCTGCGTGCCCGACGACACGTCGATCTTGTAGGGCGTGCCCCACGGATCGCTGATGTACATGAAGCCGTTATCGACCAGCGGAGTACCTTCCATGTACCCGATGCCGAAGCCGGACGGCTCCAGTCCACCAATCGGTACAGCGAAGGCGAGACGCGTGCCGGCGACGTTGCCGGCATTGATCTGGTTCAAGCTGGAAAAGCGGTTGGAATCATAGTTCTTGTGGACCGTCAGCCAGTTTCCGGCTTCGGCCTCTGTTCCTGCGTTCATCAGACGTTCGGCCGTCACTTCGTCCGCCCAAACCGTCGTCACGCCCAAGGCCAGGACTGCTGTGCAGCATCCGGCCAAGAGTTTTGCCATTCTCATCGACTTCCTCCCTCAGAAGACAGATGCGACACACATCCGCTATTTTGGACGTTGGCACCCAATGCGCACGGTGGGTCCAATCCTCAATATTGGACATCCCAATTCGCCCTTGCCGAGACTCGGACGGGACGGCGGGGACCCAGCTCGGGTGCGCCCGTGGATTGCGGCCGCAGCACCGGGCACGCGGTCCGACGGCCGCCTTCAGGCAGCCATGCGCACGACGAAAGGGGAGTGCCGCAACAGGTGTTGGTGAGGGCGAGGACGGCGTGCCGGCAACCCATCGCGTCCGCTTCACCGGGCTTCGACGTGGTCGTGATGGCCCTCGGGACAACTGCACTCTGTCCAGACGGCGATACGGCAGGTTCGCGGGAGTGGACGCATTGGGGCGCGGCTCTTGCACGCCGCTGGGGCGCCGCGGGGCAAGGGGTGGTCAAGCGGCAGGCTCAGAACCCGCGAAACGGGTACAAAATGACAAACCAGCGCCTCGGGGGAGGCGCTGGACCATAGGTTTACTGCAGGAATGCATGGCCCGTCATCAAGGGACGACGGGCACTCCTCGGAACCGCCTCAGGCCTTGGGCTTGCGGATGAACAAGCCGCGAACCAGCGCCAGGAACGTCAGAACCCCGCCCGCTCCAAGCGCCAGCCAGTACCCGATCATGATGTCCGAAACCATCTTGACCTTGTTGCCGGTGGCGGCGTGAAGGATCGTCGACTTGCCAATAAAATTGGCCCCGGCCCACTCTGACCTCAGCGTTCCAAGTCCATACGCGATGCCGAGAGCGGACATGTAGGACAGACCCACGAACGCAATCAGCAGCACTGCGACGGGCAGGTTGATCGGGCCGATCGAAATCCGGCGAGTGAGGAAAAGGCTGGCAGCGAGAGCCAGCATGCAAACGCCCAGGTAGAACCACATGAAGGGCGCAAAGAACCCGGGCATCTCGAATTGCGCGGTATCGGCATTTGCCCGCACCTGGGCGACGGCCTCGATCCCCCACGGGCGCAGCACCATGTCGAACTCGCCCTTCACGACGGCGACGTCGGCGCTCCACCACGGCTGGAACCATGAATAGACCATGAAAGCAGCGCCAGCGACGACCAGGACGCGGAAAATCCAGGCCCCTACATCAACATTGCTACGCGTGCTGCCCATCGCATCAGTCTGTGCCATCATTCCTCCGCACCTGACTCGTCAGGCCTCTGGCTATCGTGTTGTAAATCCATAACAAAGTTGCCGATAATTGTCGGGCAACATAGGGCACGTTAGCAGCGTCATCCGTTTGAAAAGCCAATGAAGGACATTGGCAACTCTGGACTGGCCGGATTCCGGACTGGGATTCCTAGCCTCTACCAGCAGACCGGTCGGCTGGCTGGCTTGCCCGCTGGCACGGCAGGTTCACCATTAGGGTGGATCGACTATTTCACGGGCATCGCGTGTGGCACGCGGGCCACGGCCGGGTCCTTGTCGAGTCGTGCCCGGTCGAAGTGCGGCAACTCCAGCACCGTGTCGCCAGGCACGTTGAGGCCATACTCGTGCCGGGCGAAGTCGGCGAGCCGGCGATGGATGTTGGCATAGCCAGCCAGCGTCATCAGGTGCTTGGGCATGGCCAGCACGATGTTCCGGTCGAGCCCGGGAATGGCATAAACCCTCAGCCGCGAGCGCAGCGACTGCGGCAGGCTGGGGAGCAGCGACAGTGGCGTGTGGGCGGTCGCCAGGCCCTCGCCGACGATGTCGATGGCCGCCGCGTAGGTCATCGCCGAGAAGGCCGCCGTCGCATGCGGCAGGTGGGCGCGATACCAGGCGTCCGACGCGCCGCGCATAGGCACGTTGGCATCGATCTCGACATAACGGCTGAGAGTGGGGTGGAGCTGGCTTGCCTTGGCGCCCTTTTGCAGAGCCTTTTCAACCATCTCATGCGGCACGTTGGCCGGCACCGCCAGGACCAGCGGATCGCGGAACAGGCTGGCCACGCTGAAGGATGCCCGGTCCTCCTCCAGCGCCTCGTCATTCACGATGACGCAGTTGAGCCGGTGCAGCCGCAGATGCTCGACCAGCTCGCCGCTGGTCACCGCGGAAGTCACCTCGAACTTGGCAAAGCCCGGCTCTTCGCTGGCGATGCGCCCCGCGGCGGCGAGGAAGCGTCCGCGCAACGTCGGGATCACCCCCATCCTGAGGAAGATGCGGTTGTCGACATAGCGCTTCTCGTGCTCGTCGATGGCCTGGTCGAACTTGCGCAGCAGGTCGTCGGAGAACTTGAACCAGAACTCACCCGACGGCGTGAGGCTTACAGCGCCGGTGCGGTTGCGATTGATCAACTGGACGCCTAGCCGCTCCTCGAGCTTGGCTAGTTGCTGGCTGATCGATGGCTGCGACAGGGCCACGCGGCGTGACGCCTTGGTGATCGAGCCGGAAATGACGACGGCGCGAAAAATCTGCAGCTGCTTGAGCGTGATATCCATCGTCTCCCCCCAAGGTCCGATGTCATCACAATACGACGAATTGGGAAACCCGATCGAATGTCTTAGTTACATTGTAACAGGAACGTGAGCCGGGGGGCTGCGTCGCCGCGCCCCCCGAAGTGCGTTCACGGCGCCGGCGCCGGCGGAACGTAGTTCGGCGAGAAGGTCAGGAGATAGGCGATCAGGTTGGCCTCGTCCTCTTCCTTCGGCAGGCCGGCAAAGGCCATCTTGGTGCCGGGCACTACGTCCTTGGGCTTGCGCAGGTAGGGCTTGAGGCTTTCCTCCGTCCAGACCAGGCCGCCAGCTCCAGCCTCGATCATGGCCTTGGAGTACTTGTAGTCCGGCGCCGTGCCCGCCGTGCGGCCGAAGACATCGTTGAGCTGCGGACCGACCTTGTTCGTGGCGCCTTCGCCGACGGCGTGGCAGGCCATGCATTTCTTGAAGACCGTGGCGCCGGCGTCAGCGTCGCCGGCGGCCAGCACCGGCGTTGCCGCCATTGCCAGGACGATCAGGGAAACAACCCATTTCATACTTTGTTCTCCTCGGAAGCCGATTGATGCCGGCTACAAGTGACATATTCCATGCCGACCCAAAGCGTTCCGAGTCAAGCGAGCCGCAGGCAACATGGCGTCGCAGGGGGCCGGCTCAGTCGGGATGGGCTCCCCGCCGGATCCGCCGGATGCCGAGGAAGACCAGGAGCAGCACGACGGGCGCCGAGATGGCCAGCATGGTGCCCTTGGAGGCCGGCAGCCAGGTGTGCAAGCCCTCGTAGAAATACCCCAGCACGCCCAGCGCATAGTAGGAAATGGCGATGATCGACAGCCCCTCGACGGTCTGCTGCAGGCGGAACTGGCTCCGCGCGGTCGCCGACAGGCCGTCGAGCACCGACTGGTTCTGCACCTGGATGGCCAGTGACATGCGCGCATCCAGCAGTTCGATCGAGCGCTGCACCTTGTCGGTCAGCGCCCCCAGGCGCTTCTCCATGGCACGACACGTGGCGACGGCGGGATGCCCCCGGTTGGAGATGAAGCGCTCGATGGTGGTAAACTCACCGATCGCCGCCTCCCGCAGGCGCCGCAGCCGGTTGTCGAGCAGGTCGGCATAGGCCTGGGTCGCGGCAAAGCGGAAGCTGGTATCCTCGACCGTGCGTCCAACCTCGCTCGACAGCGCATGCAGGCCCGCCAGCGTGTCCTGGTGTTCCTGCGCCGACCGGCTGAGGCCGATCGTCTGGATGATGTGCGTCAGCCGGTGCTCATATTCGGCCACCCGGCCGCCCAGTGCCCGCGCCAGCGGCAGGCCCAGCAGGGCCATGCTGCGATAGGTTTCGATCTCGAGCAGGCGCCGGACGATGACGCCGCGCCGCAGGTCGCCGCAGCCGCCGGTGGCGACTTCGAAGCGGACAAAGCGGTCGGCTTCGAGGCGGAAGTCGGTCGCTGCCTCGGCCTGTCCATCGAATATGGTGGAATAGCACATGCTGAGCGGGCTGAAGCCGGAGAGCGCCGGCTCCGCAATCCGCCCTCCGGCCGTCAGGTCGATGCGGGTGGCCGAGATCACCGGCAGGCCGGCATGCAGTTCGAGCCCGATCCCCTCCGGTGCGCCCACCTGGTCGTCGATCTGCGCGGACCAGGTCAGGGTGGCAAATTCGTTGTGGAGCTCCCAGGTCACCACGCGACCATCCTGCTCGAACGTCAACTGTCGGGCCCAGGGCGGCCCGTCGGCCGGAATACCAGCGACCTGCATCATGCGCCCATGCAGCGCCCTGAGGTCGTCACCCGTCCCCTGTGCGCTCATGAAGGCCAGTCGACGGACCCGGCACGGGGCAGCCATCGGCAGAACGGGACGCGCATGCGTCTCTGCATCGATCAGTCGCCGGTCGGCATGTTCTGTCCAGTGCATCGTGGTCCCCCAGGTTGCTTCACCCTGTTGCGGCGAGGGGAGGACAGGCAATCACCCTTTCGTCATGCGCCGGCGAACGCTCAATGGGGTTTCCTATGCGTTGTATTGGCTAGGCTGCGAAGAGCACGATAGCTCCGCGCTGGCGGCGGCTAGTGCCGGCTCAGTGCCTCTGCCGCGAACGTCAGCGCATTCTCGACCGCGCGTATTTCCACCACGATCGGCCCGACGCGGGGATCGGCCTCCCAGGCACCGTAGCCGCGCAGCTTCGCAAGTTCGGCCAGCTCTTCGGCCCGCCGGCCGACGATGTCGGCTGCCGTCCGGGCCTCGCTCAGCGCATCGGCGCGCACGGTCTGCGGCGTGCGTGGGTTGGAGGCGAGAACCTGCAGCCGCTTGGCGTTGGAACGCCACTGGCGTGCGAACTCCTCCGCCCGCTTCAGGCGAAAGACCACCTGCGTTTCGCTGAGACCCGTTGCCCCCATGCCGCCCCCCTCATCACCACCATCGAATCAGTCTCGCCGAGAGTCAATTTGGCGCGACGTTTTTGATGCGAGTTGGGCGCATAAGTGCTGCAACCGAGGCAGGAAACCGGTCAGC
>CAMDAL010000071.1 GCA_945888565.1 Devosia equisanguinis
GGCATCGGCTTCATTCCCTGGGCGCCGCTCGGTGGTGAAGGCGGCCCCGGCGCCAAGGTTCAGGCGATCGCCCAGAAATACGGCGCGACGGCGAGCCAGGTCGCCCTCGCCTGGGCGTTGAAGCGCTCGCCCGTCATGCTGCCTATCCCAGGCACCGGCAAGGTGAAGCACCTCGAGGAAAACGTCGCGGCGGCGGCGATCCAGCTCAGCGACGAGGATTTCGACGCGCTGAGCTAAGCCTCTTCAAGAAACGCAAAGGGCGGGTCGCATCGACCCGCCCTTTGCCGTTCGCCCCTCCGGTAAAGGTGGGAGCGGGTAGTTCAGTCCCTCAGTCGCGCAGCTTGCTCAGGTCGCGCACGGCGCCCTTGGCGGCGCTGGTGGCGAAGTGGGCGTAGGCCTTGAGGGCGGTCGAGACGTTGCGCTTGCGCGGCTCGGCCGGCTTCCAGCCCTTCTGGTCCTGCTCGGCGCGGCGCGCCTCCATTTCGGCGGGCGAAATGCGCAGGCTGATCGAGCGGTTCGGGATGTCGATGTCGATGATGTCGCCGTTGCGCACCAGCCCGATCGCGCCGCCTTCGGCCGCTTCGGGCGAGACGTGGCCGATGGAGAGGCCCGAGGTGCCGCCCGAGAAGCGGCCGTCGGTCAGCAACGCACACGCCTTCCCGAGCCCGCGCGACTTGAGGTAGCTGGTGGGGTACAGCATTTCCTGCATGCCCGGGCCGCCGCGCGGACCTTCGTAGCGGATCACCACCACGTCGCCGGCCTTCACCTCGTTGCTCAGGATCGCCTTGACGCTGGCGTCCTGGCTCTCGAACACACGGGCCGGGCCCGAAAACTGCAGGTTCGACTCGTCGACGCCCGCCGTCTTCACGATGCAGCCTTCGAGCGCGATATTGCCGCTCAGCACGGCGAGACCGCCATCCTTCGAAAACGCGTGCTCCGGCGAGCGGATGGCACCTTCGGCGCGGTCGAGATCGAGCTCGGTCCAGCGGTTGGACTGGCTGAAGGCCTGCGTCGTCCGCACGCCGCCCGGCGCCGCCAGGTAGAAGTTGCGCACCGCTTCGGAGTTGGTGCGCGAGACGTCCCAGCGGTCGAGCGCGTCGCCGATGGTCGCGGCGTGCACCGTCGGTTCGGACCGGTTGATCAGGTTCGCCCGGTCGAGCTGGCCAAGGATCGACATGATGCCGCCGGCGCGATGCACGTCCTCGATATGGACGTCGTTCTTGGCCGGGGCGACCTTGCACAGCACCGGCACCTTGCGAGAAAGCGCGTCGATATCGTCCATGGTGAAATCGACGCCACCCTCATGGGCGGCCGCGAGGATGTGCAGCACGGTGTTGGTCGAGCCGCCCATGGCGATATCGAGCGCCATTGCGTTCTCGAACGCCGCCTTGGTGGCGATCGAGCGTGGCAGCACCGAGGTATCGTCCTGCTCGTAGTAGCGGCGGGCGATATCGACGATCAGGTGGCCGGCCTCCTGGAACAGCCGCTTGCGGTCCGAGTGGGTGGCGAGCGTCGTGCCGTTGCCCGGCAGGCTGAGGCCCAGTGCCTCGGTGAGGCAGTTCATCGAGTTGGCGGTGAACATGCCCGAGCACGACCCGCAGGTCGGGCAGGCGGCCTCCTCGATCTTCTGCACTTCGGCGTCGGAGTAGCTCTCGTCGGCGGCCATTACCATGGCGTCGACCAGGTCGAGGGCCTGCAGCTTGCCCTTCACCATCGCCTTGCCGGCTTCCATCGGGCCGCCCGAAACGAAGATCACCGGGATGTTGATCCGCATGGCCGCGTTCAGCATGCCCGGCGTGATCTTGTCGCAGTTGGAGATGCAGACCATGGCGTCGGCGCAGTGGGCGTTGACCATGTACTCGACGCTGTCGGCGATCAGGTCGCGGCTCGGCAGCGAATAGAGCATGCCGTCATGGCCCATGGCGATGCCGTCATCGACCGCGATGGTGTTGAATTCCTTGGCCACGCCGCCCGCCGCCTCGATCTCGCGCGCCACCAGCTGGCCGAGGTCCTTGAGGTGCACGTGGCCGGGCACGAACTGGGTGAACGAGTTGACCACGGCGATGATCGGCTTGTCCCAGTCGCCATCCTTCATGCCGGTGGCGCGCCAGAGGCCGCGGGCACCGGCCTGGTTGCGGCCATGGGTGGTGGTACGGGAGCGATAAGTGGGCATGACATCCTCGGGGGCTGGCCGGTTGTCCGGCGTTTTCCCTTCCTTAGCGCAATTCCGTCCGCAGCGGGAGGGCGAAACCGTACCCATCGGTACGGTTGCGTTTCACGAGCGCGGCATTACCAGCGCAAGGGCCCTATGAAGCCGGCCGTTCCGCCAGCACCATGTAGTTGATGCCGGTGTCGCGGCTCTGCCGCCACTCGTCGGCCAGCGGGTGGAAGACGACGCCCACCTTCTCGATCACCTTGAGCCCGTTGCGCTTCAGCAGCGCCCCGATCTCGTCGGGGGTGAGGAACTTGCGGTAGTCGTGGGTGCCGCGTGGCAGCCAGCCGAGCACGTACTCGGCCCCGACGATGGCCATGGCGAAGGCGCGCGGCGTGCGGTTGATCGAGGCGGTGAAGTTGAGCCCGCCCGGCGCCGTCAGCTCGGCGCAGCTCTTCATGTAGAGCGGCACGTTATCGACGTGCTCCACCACTTCCATGTTGAGCACGATGTCGAAGGTTTCGCCCGCCGCCGCAACGCTCTCGGCTGTCACGGCGCGATAGTCGATGGCGAGGCCCGACTGTTCGGCATGCAGCTTCGCGATCGCGATGTTCTTTTCGCCCGCATCGATGCCGGTGACCGACGCGCCCAACCGGGTCAGCGGCTCGCTCAGCAAGCCACCACCGCAACCGATATCGAGCACGCGCAGCCCCTCGAGCGGCCGGCGCACCGAGCCGTCCCTGCCGAAATGCCGGATGGCGTTGTCCCGCACATAGCCCAGCCGCACCGGGTTGAACTTGTGCAGCGGCTTGAACTTGCCCGTGGGGTCCCACCACTCGTCCGCCATGGCCGCGAACTTGGCGATCTCGTCGGTATTGATGGTCGTGTCGGTCATGGGTGGGTTATCGGACTGATGCTGCTGCAAGGCAAGGGCACAGGGTGGCGCAGCTACCCCCACCCTACCTGCACTAGGCGGCAAGCCGCCAAGTTCCGTTACCCTCCCCCCAAAGGGGGAGGGAGGCGCTGCTGCCAGCGTGGTGCCACTGGTCTCCCTCCCCCTTGTGGGGAGGGTAGCGCCGCCAGGAGCGAAGCGACGTAGCAGAGCTAGGGTGGGGGTGCATCGATCCCGTCACCCCCCGTTGCCTCCTGTCACCATCTGTGGCACATCCCCTGCCCAATTCTTGAGCGTACCCGCCGGTTCTGGCGGGCAAAGTCGGGGTAGGGGCCTTGGGCCGTATCGTAGTGAAGTTCGGTGGCACGTCCGTTGCTACCGTCGAGCGCATCCGGCAGGCGGCGCGGCATGTGAAGCGCGAGGTAGAGGCCGGCCACGAGGTTGCCGTCGTCGTCTCCGCCATGAGCGGCAAGACCAACGAGCTGGTCGGCTGGGTCAACGAGGCATCGAAGCTGCACGATGCGCGTGAGTACGATGCCGTGGTCGCTTCGGGCGAGCAGGTCACGGCCGGGCTGATGGCCATCGTCCTGAGCGAAATGGGAATCCCGTCGCGCTCGTTCCAGGGCTGGCAGGTGCCGATCCATACTGACGACGCACATGGCGCCGCCCGCATCGTCGAGATCGATCCAACCAACCTCCGCGCCCAGATGGCGCAGGGCGTGGTCCCGGTGGTCACCGGCTTCCAGGGCATCGCGCCATCGGGCCGCATCACCACGCTCGGCCGTGGCGGCTCGGACACCTCGGCCGTGGCGGTCGCGGCAGCCGTCGGCGCCGATCGCTGCGATATCTACACCGACGTCGATGGCGTCTACACCACCGACCCGCGCATCACCCCCAAGGCAAAGCGCCTCTCCAAGATCTCTTTCGAAGAGATGCTGGAAATGGCCTCGCTCGGCGCCAAGGTGCTGATGATCCGTTCGGTCGAGATGGCGATGGCGCACAAGGTGCGCCTCACCGTCCGTTCCACCTTCGATGACCCGGATGCGCCGCAGATTGCGCCCGATGGTACGCCGGGCGTTCCCGGCACGCTCGTATGCGATGAGGAAGAGATCATGGAAAAGCAGATCGTTTCGGGCGTCACGCTGGCGCGGGCCGAATCCAAGATCACGCTGCGCGACGTGAAGGACCGGCCTGGCGTCGCCGCGGCCATCTTCGGTTCGCTCGCCGACGAGTCGATCGTCGTCGACATGATCGTGCAGAACATCTCCGAGGATGGCGCCACCACCGACATCACCTTTACCGTGCCCGATGCCGAGCACGACAAGGCGATCAAGGCGCTCGAGGCTGCCAGCGCGGCCGGCAAGTTCGAGTATCGCACCCTCAATACCGCCAAGGGCGGCGCCAAGGTTTCGGTGGTGGGCGTGGGCATGCGCAACCATGCGGGCGTCGCGGCCAGCATGTTCAAGGCGCTGGCCGACAAGTCGATCAACATCCAGTTGATCACCACGTCCGAGATCAAGACCTCGGTGCTGATCGACGACGAATATGCCGAGCTTGCGGTTCGGGCCCTCCATACGTATTACGGGTTGGACAGACAGGACGCCTGAGGCCCGCTCATTCGACGGTTGCCCGGGCCGTAGGGCGGCGCCGGGCCGCCGGGCGGAAGAGATGGCGACATCGATCAGCGGGCCGCGCGTGCTCCTCAAGCAGCTGCGCGAAACCATGGCGGAGCCGCTGGCTTCGCAGGCCCGGCTCGACAAGATCGTCGGGCTCATCGCCGGCAACATGCATGCCGATGTCTGCTCGTTCTACGTGCTGCGTGATGACGATCAGCTCGAGCTGTTCGCCAACCGGGGCTTCAAGCCCGAAGCGGTACACGCCACCACGCTGCGGCTGGGCGAGGGCCTTGTCGGCCTGATCGCCAAGCAGGCCGAGCCGCTGAGCCTCGACAACGCCTCGCAGCACCCCGCCTATGCCTATCGACCCGAAACCGGCGAAGAGGCGTTCCTCGCCTTCCTCGGCGTGCCGGTGCTGCGCGCCGGGCAGACGCTGGGCGTTCTCGTGGTACAGAATCGCGATGCCCACGCCTATGGCGAGGACGAGATCGAGGCGATGCTCACCACGGCGACCCTGCTCGCCGAGATGGTCTCGACCGCCGATTTCGCCGCCCTCATCAAGCCGGGCCAGGATATCGACCTGCGCCGGCCGCGCACCTTCAACGGCAATGGCTTCACCGACGGCGTGGCGCTGGGCAAGGTGGTGCTGCATGATCCGCGCGTCGTCGTCACCAATTTCGTCGCCGAGGACACCGAGGTCGAGCTGAGCCGGCTGGCCGATGCGCTGGACCGGATGCGGCTGTCGATTGATGACATGCTCAGCCACGGCGACATGCAGTCGTTCTCCGATCACCGGGAAATCCTCGAGAGCTACCGCATGTTCGCGCATGACCGGGGCTGGGTCGACCGGCTGACCGAGGCGATCGACAACGGCCTTACCGCCGAAGCGGCGGTCGAACGGGTGCAGAACGATACCCGGGCCCGTATGATGCGGCAGACCGACCCATATATCCGCGACCGGCTGCACGACCTCGACGACCTGGCCAACCGGCTGCTCCGCATCCTCACCGGCGACGGCAACGCCATGGGCAAGAAGGAACTGCCCGAGAACGCCATACTCGTCGCCCGCAACATGGGGCCGGCCGACCTGCTCGAATATGACCGCACCCGGCTGCGCGCCGTGGTGCTGGAGGAGGGCGCGTCGATCTCGCACGTCGCCATCGTCGCCAAGTCGCTCGGTCTCGTCGCTGTCGGGCAGGCCGCCAACATCGTCTCGCTGTGCGAGGCGGGCGACGATATCATCGTCGATGGCCCGTCTGGCACCGTTCACCTGCGGCCGACGCGCGACATGATCCAGGTCTATGTCGACAAGGTTCGGCTCTCGGCCAAGCGGCGCGCGCACTATCGCGAGCTTCGGGACATGCCGGCCTGCACGCGCGACGGTACCGAGATCACGCTGCTGCACAATTCTGGCCTCGTTGCCGACCTGCCCATGCTCGCGGATACCGGCGCGGCTGGCGTCGGGCTGTTCCGCACCGAACTGCAGTTCATGATCGCCTCGCGCCTGCCGCGCCTCAGGGAGCAGGTCGAACTCTATTCCGAGGCAATCCGCCTCACCGAGGGCAAGCCGATCGTCTTCCGCCTGCTCGATATCGGCGGCGACAAAGTCATTCCCTACCTGCGCTCGGAGGCCGAGGAGAACCCGGCCATGGGTTTCCGCTCGCTGCGCCTGGCGCTCGACCGCAAGGGCCTGCTGCGCATCCAGATTCGCGCCCTGCTGCAGGCGGCCAATGGCGGGCCGATGAAGATCCTCGTCCCGATGGTCACCGACGCCTGGGAGTTCCAGCAGACCCGCGTCGAGGTCGACCGCGAGGTTGAACGCCTCCGCCGCGAAGGCCGGCCGGTGCCGAGCAAGCTCGAACTGGGCGCCATGATCGAGGTGCCCTCGCTGCTGTTCGAACTCGACCAGGTGCTGCCGATGGCCGATTTCGTCTCGATCGGCTCGAACGACCTCGTCATGTTCCTCACCGCCGCCGATCGTGGCAATCCGCGCGTCGCCAAGGCCTATGACCCGATCGCGCTGCCGCGGTTGCGGGCGCTGAAACACATCGTCGACATGGCAGGAAAGTACAACGTGCCGCTCACCATGTGCGGTGAGCTGGCAGGCCGGACCGTCGAGGCGCTGGCGCTGCTCTCCATCGGCATGACCAAGCTGTCGATGAGCCCGCCCTCGATCGGCCCGATCAAGGAGATGATCCTCGGGCTCGACCTCAGGCCAATCCGCGAGGCGGTCGACGTCGCCCTGGCCGAAGGCGCCACGGGTCCGTCGATCCGCGAACTGCTTCTGGGCTGGGCAGACCGCCAGGGGCTCGCTATCTAGAGCCCCATGCCGACACTCCCGCAAGACAAGCTCGACACCATGACCAAGCGCTTCGACTCGATCGAAGCAGCGCTGGCGTCCGGTCCGTCCGCTGAAGACTACGTTCGCTTTTCCAAGGAATACGCCGAACTCGAGCCGGTGGTTCGCCCCATCCAGGCCTACCAGAAGATGGTGCAGAACCTCGCCGATGCCGAGGATCTGCTGAAGGCCGGCGACCGCGAAATGGCCGAGATGGCCCAGGCCGAGATCGAGGACCTGAAGCCGCGCATCGAGGCTGCGGTCCAGAATATCCGCATCCTGCTGCTCCCCAAGGACGCGGCGGACGAAAAGAGCGTCATCCTCGAAGTGCGCGGCGGCACTGGCGGCGACGAAGCTGCGTTGTTTGCCGGCGACCTGCTCCGCATGTACCAGCGCTACGCCGACCTCAACGGCTGGAAGTTCCAGTTGCTCGAGGAAAGCCCCGGCGAAGTCGGCGGCTACAAGGAAGTCACCGCCAACATTTCGGGCAAGGGCGCCTACGCCAAGCTGAAGTTCGAATCGGGCGTGCACCGGGTGCAGCGCGTGCCGACCACCGAGACGCAGGGCCGCATCCACACCTCAGCCGCCACCGTCGCGGTGCTGCCCGAGGTCGAGGATATCGAGATCGACATCGCGCCCAACGATATCCGCATCGATACGATGCGCTCGTCCGGCGCTGGCGGCCAGCACGTCAACACCACCGACTCGGCGGTGCGCATTACCCACATCCCGTCGGGCATCGTGGTCACCGCGTCGCAGAAATCGCAGCACCAGAATCGCGCCACTGCCATGAAGGTGCTGCAGGCCCGGCTCTACGAAGAACAACGCCATGCCCGCGACACCGCCCGTTCCGAGTCGCGCAAGGAGCAGGTCGGCTCGGGCGATCGCTCGGAGCGCATCCGCACCTACAACTTCCCGCAAGGGCGGGTGACCGACCACCGCATCAACCTCACGCTCTACAAGCTCGAGAAGGTCATCGCAGGCGACGCGCTGGGAGAGCTGGTCGACGCGCTGATCACCGAGAACCAGGCGGCGCAGCTCGCCGCGATGGAGGGCATTTCCTGACATTGACCGTGGGAGGGGCATGGAGGGGGGTCCGCGACCTGTTTCGCCGCGCCGGCATCGACACTGCCGAGCTGGATGCCCGCATCTTTGCCGAAGTGGCCTTCGGCATGGACCGCCTCACTCTCGTCAACCGCGAGCGCGACTTGGCCACACCCGAGCAGCTCAAGGCCCTCGAAAAACTGGCGCAGCGCCGCCTCAAGGGCGAGCCGGTCGCGCGCATCATCGGCGAGCGGGGGTTCTGGGGCCTCGCCTTCAAGCTCAACGACGCCACCCTCGTGCCACGCCCTGAAACCGAAATGCTGGTGCAGCGCGGCCTCGAGATCGTCGGCCCGCTCGATCACCCGAAGATCCTCGATCTGGGCACCGGCAGCGGCTGCATCCCCATCGCACTGCTCACCGAGTTCTCCGACATGAGCGCCGTCGCCGTCGACCTCTCCAAGGAGGCGCTCGACATGGCGCGCTTCAACGCAGGCCGCCACGTGGTTTTCGACCGCTTCGAAACCCGCCGGGGCTCGTGGTTCGATCCGATCAAGCCGGGCGAACGCTTCGATCTCATCGTCTCCAACCCGCCCTATATCGAGAGCGCCGCCATCGAAACGCTGATGGTCGAGGTGCGCGACCACGATCCGCGCCTCGCCCTCGATGGCGGACCCGACGGCCTCCGCCCCTATCGCACCATCGCCCGCGATGCGGCGCAGCACCTGACGCCCGAGGGGGTAGTGGTGCTCGAAATCGGCACCGGGCAGGGCGCCTCCGTCACCGACATCTTCGCCGAAGCCGGCTTCAACCGCATTGGCGTCGAGCATGATCTGGGCGGACACGAGCGCATGATTGTGGCCCGTATCGAGCCTGCCCCTTGAGCCTCCGCCGGGGCTTCCCATATTTTGTGCTTGGAATACCGGGGCGAACCATATAGGTTCCGCTTGCTGTCAAAGGCGTGGGTTGCCCGCGCCAAGGTGATGGCCACCCGCTCATCAGCAAGCTGCATACGGGCAGCGCGACACTCGGTGGAGGAAACCGGTTCGCTGCGATGGGCCTCAAAGTGGTTCAGTCGTCGATAGCTCAGGCACTGCAGACCGGAAGACCGAAACCCCTGAGGGGCTTCCGGACGTAGCGGGTTTATCCTGCGACAGGTCAGTGCCCGATGGCCAGATGTTGCCTTAGTGTTCTTTTCCAAGGCTTGAAAAGAGACGATGAGACCAAACCAGCAGAACAACAACAAGAACCGCTCTCGTGGGCGCAACAACAATGGCGGCCGCAAGCACGGCAATCCGTTGAGTCGCAATTACGAGAGCAACGGCCCCGATGTGAAGGTGCGCGGCAACGCCGCCCATGTCGCCGAGAAGTACCTGCAGCTCGCCCGCGATGCGCAGTCCTCCGGCGACAGCGTGATGGCCGAGAACTATCTCCAGCACGCCGAGCACTATTTCCGGATCATCTCCGCGGCCCAGCAGGCGCAGCAGGCTCAGGTCCGTGGCGAGACGGCGGAAGAGGACGACTACGACGACGATTTCACGCCGATGAACGATCGGTTTGCGTCGCCAGAGCCGCGCCAGCCGCAGCCGCAGCAGCAGAATTCGGGTGGCGGCAACAATGCCGGCAACCAGCAGCCGCAGCAGCATTATGTTGAACAGCAGCAGCCGCAGGTCGATACCGCCGAGGCCCAGCCGGCCGAAGCGCAGGCCCAGGCCGAGGGCGGCGACGCTCCGGCTGCCGATGGCGATGCCCCGCGCCGCCGCGATCGCCGGCCCCGCCGCCGTTCGCGTGGCAGCGGCACCGAGGGCGGTGATCCCGCCGGTGCGCCGCAGCCCGATGTCGGCGAACTGCCGGCGTTCCTCACTGCCGGCACGACCCCGGCCGAGTGATAGAGCGCCTTGGATGAGATTTGGACAGGCCGGGAGCAATCCCGGCCTTTTCGTTTGCGATAGAGTTCCCATATCTCGTGCGGGACAGGGTAGCGCCGCAACGCGGGCACCCTCCCTGATCTGGCGCAGGACGATCCGGCTTGCGCCACATCAACGCTTCAGACGCTCGAGTCGTGCCTCATGGAGGGCGGTTCCGGCGTGCCAGATGGGAGAGTTGAATGAACATCGAGAAATACACCGAGCGCGCGCGCGGCTTCATCCAGAATGCCCAGCAGCTCGCCCTCGGCCAGGGCCACCAGCAGTTCGCGCCGATTCACCTGCTCAAGGTGCTGCTCGACGACGAAGAAGGCATGGCGGCAGGTCTCATCACCAAGGCCGGCGGCGATGCGCGCATCGCGCGGGCCGAAACCGAGGCGGCGCTGAAGCGCATCCCGAAAGTCTCCGGCGACGCCGGCCAGCTCTATCTCGGCCGCGAACTCGCCCGCATCTTCGATACCGCTGAAGCTGCGGCGCAAAAGACCGGCGACTCTTTCGTTACCGTCGAGCGTCTGCTGCTCGCCCTCACCGTCGAGAAGGACACCGATGCGGGCAAGATTCTCGCCACCGCCGGCCTCACCCCGCAGACCCTCAACGAGGCGATCAACGAGCTGCGCAAGGGCCGCACCGCCGATTCCGCCTCGGCCGAGAACGCCTATGACGCGCTGAAGAAATACGCCCGCGACCTCACCGCCGCCGCCCGCGAGGGCAAGATCGATCCGGTCATCGGCCGCGACGAAGAGATTCGCCGCACCATCCAGGTCCTGTCGCGTCGCACCAAGAACAACCCGGTGCTAATCGGCGAGCCCGGCGTCGGCAAGACCGCCATCGTCGAGGGCCTCGCCATCCGCATCGTCAATGGCGACGTGCCGGAATCGCTGAAGAGCAAGACGCTGCTGTCGCTCGACATGGGCGCGCTGATCGCTGGCGCGAAGTATCGCGGCGAGTTCGAGGAGCGACTGAAGGCCGTGCTCAACGAGATCGGCTCGGCCAATGGCCAGATCATTCTGTTCATCGACGAGATGCACACCCTCGTCGGCGCCGGCAAGGCCGATGGCGCGATGGACGCATCGAACCTGCTGAAGCCGGCGCTCGCCCGCGGCGAACTCCACTGCGTCGGCGCCACCACGCTCGACGAGTACCGCAAGCATGTCGAGAAGGACGCGGCGCTCGCCCGTCGCTTCCAGCCCGTCTTCGTCGACGAGCCGACGGTCGAGGACACCATCTCCATCCTGCGCGGCCTCAAGGAGAAGTACGAGCTGCACCACGGCATCCGCATCTCGGATGCTGCGATCGTTGCCGCCTCGACCCTCTCCAAGCGCTACATCGCCGACCGGTTCCTGCCCGACAAGGCCATCGACCTGATCGACGAGGCCGCGGCGCGGCTGCGCATGGCCGCCGAAAGCAAGCCCGAGGAGCTCGACGAGCTCGACCGCCGCATCATGCAGCTCAAGATCGAGCGCGAAGCCCTCAAGAAGGAAACCGATGACGGGTCGAAGACCCGGCTTGGCCGCCTCGAGCAGGACCTTGCCGACCTCGAGGAGCAGGCCAGTGCCTTCAACACGCGCTGGCAGGCCGAGAAGGAGCGCATGCAGGGTGGGCAGAAGCTCAAGGAAGAGCTCGACAAGGCCCGCACCGAGCTCGAACTGGCGCAGCGCCAGGGCAACCTCGCCCGCGCCGGCGAGCTTGCCTATGGGGTGATCCCCGACCTCGAGCGTCGGATCAAGGCGTCCGACGATCCGAACGGCGACGGCAAGCCCGACAACCCGATGGTCGAGGAAGTCGTCACGCCCAGCCACATCGCCCAGGTGGTCAGCCGCTGGACCGGCATTCCGGTCGACCGCATGCTCGAAGGCGAGCGCGAGAAGCTGCTGAACATGGAGAAGGCGATCGGCCAGCGCGTCATCGGCCAGGCCGAAGCCGTCGAGGCCGTTTCGAAGGCGGTCCGCCGGGCCCGGGCGGGCCTGCAGGATCCGAACCGGCCGATCGGCTCGTTCATGTTCCTCGGGCCAACCGGCGTCGGCAAGACCGAGCTGACAAAGGCGCTCGCCTCGTTCCTGTTCGATGACGACACCGCCATGGTGCGCATCGACATGAGCGAGTTCATGGAGAAGCACTCGGTGGCGCGGCTGATCGGCGCCCCTCCGGGCTATGTCGGCTACGACGAAGGTGGCCTCCTCACCGAGGCAGTCCGTCGCCGGCCCTACCAGGTCGTGCTGTTCGACGAGATCGAGAAGGCGCATCCGGATGTGTTCAACATCCTGCTGCAGGTGCTCGACGATGGTCGCCTGACAGACGGGCAGGGCCGCACGGTGGATTTTCGCAATACCATCCTGATCCTGACCTCCAACCTCGGTTCGGAGTTCCTGGTCAACCTGCCCGATGGCGATGCGGCCGAAACCGAGCGGGTGCGCGGCAAGGTGCTGGACGTGGTCAAGGCGTCGTTCCGCCCCGAGTTCCTCAACCGGATCGACGACATCATCGTCTTCCACCGGCTGGAGCGCGGGCACATGGGCGCCATCGTCGATATCCAGATGGGCCGCTTGCGGAACCTGCTGAAGGAGCGCGACATCACGCTCAACCTGACGCCGGCCGCCCGCGACTGGCTCGGCAACGAAGGCTACGACCCTGCCTACGGTGCTCGTCCGCTGAAGCGCGTCATCCAGCGCCAGGTCCAGGACAAGCTGGCCGAGGAAATCCTCTCGGGCACCATCGTCGACGGCCAGTCCGTCACGGTCGACACTGAAGGCTTCGGCCTGACGCTCAGGCCCGGCGGTGACGCCGAGCACGCCGAAGCGGCATAAATGATGCGAAGGCCGGTCAAATGACCGGCCTTTTCCGCCGCCCCCTCCCAACACCCCCGACGGTGTCATCCCTGCGAAAGCAGGGACCCAGCTCGAAACCTGCGCAGGTGATCAGGTGGGTCCCTGCTTTTGCAGGGATGACACGTCGGGGAAAAGCAAAATCACCAGAGCCACTTACAAACTTATCCCCGCTCCCCAGCCCCATGCGATTCTCTCCTCGTCCCGCGCACCGAAGCGAGATCATGACGAGTGGTTGGTGCGGGGGAGGTTGGGTGGCTCGGGAGTCGTTCCGGGTCAGGCCGAAAGTACCTCGGCATGGGCCAGTTCGCTGGCCAAGCCGCTATCAACGCGCGGGGTGCCCGATGCAGGGTGCTCCAGGGAGCAAGGCCGCCATGCATAAGGCGGCTGGGAGAGGTGGGTAATGCCGGGTCGCCCGGGTTGCCAGGCCACCCACGCTTCTCGCGATGTGGCACGGGATGCTCCCGGGTCGCGGTACCATACGCCCAAAACCCCGATCGGCCGGCGAGGCGAGAGCCTCATAATTATTGCGGACTAACCGCGTCGGGGCC
>CAMDAL010000072.1 GCA_945888565.1 Devosia equisanguinis
GTCATGCCGGAGCCGAGATTGGTCATCAGCGCCTTGAGCGCATACATGTCCTCAACGGAAGCGAGATCGCCAGCGATGGCGCCGACCTTGTTGCCGCCGCCCGAGGCCTTGATGGCCCTGGCGACTGCGGCGAAAGCCTCTTCCCACGACGCGGGCTTCAGCTTGCCGTTCTGGCGGACAGAGGGGCGATCGAGGCGCTGCGACTTCAGCCCGTCCCAGATGAAACGGGTCTTGTCGGAGATCCACTCCTCGTTGATGGCCTCGTTGACGCGCGGCAGGATGCGCATGACTTCGCGGCCACGGGCGTCGACGCGGATGTTGGAGCCGACGGCATCCATGACGTCGATGGATTCGGTCTTGGTGAGTTCCCACGGACGGGCGTGGAAGGCGTAGGGCTTGGAGGTCAGCGCGCCGACCGGGCAGAGGTCGATAACGTTGCCCTGCAACTCGGAGGTGAGCGCACGCTCGAGATACGAGGTGATCTCGGCGTCTTCGCCGCGGCCCAGCAGGCCCATTTCGGTTATGCCGGCGACTTCGGTGGTGAAGCGGACGCAGCGCGTGCAGTGAATGCAGCGGTTCATCGACGTCTTCACCAGCGGGCCGAGGTTCTTGTCCTCGACGGCGCGCTTGTTCTCGGCGTAGCGGTTCTTGTCCACGCCATAGGCCATGGCCTGATCCTGCAGGTCGCACTCGCCGCCCTGATCGCAGATCGGGCAATCGAGCGGGTGGTTGATGAGCAGGAACTCCATCACCCCTTCGCGGGCCTTCTTGACCATCGGGGTGTTGGTAAAGATCTCGGGCGGCTCGCCGTTGGGGCCCGGACGCAGGTCCTTGACGCCCATGGCGCAGGAGGCCTGCGGCTTCGGCGGCCCGCCCTTCACCTCGACGAGGCACATGCGGCAGTTGCCCGCGACGCTGAGGCGCTCGTGGTAGCAGAAGCGCGGGATCTCGGCGCCGGCGGCCTCGGCGGCCTGCATCAGCGTGAAATAGTCCGGGACCTCGATAAGCTGGCCGTCGACTTTGATATTCGCCATTTGCTCTACTCCGCGAACCCGGGCTGACTGGAAAGCTCCAGCCTGCGCTCAGCGCGATCCAGTCGCTCGTCTATCCGATCCAGCCGGCGGTGTATGCCAGCCTGACCTTCTTCGAGATGCGTGACGCGAACCTTCAGGTCCCGCAAATCGTCAGACAGACGATCAAGCTTCACATCAATCTTCCGAAGCATCACCAGCACCAGATTGTCGGGTTCCTCCGCCATCGCCCTACTCCGCCGCGATCGAGGGGACGGCGCCTTCGGAGGTCGACGACCAGGTGTACTGGTCGATGCGGGCCTCGATGACGTCGCGGAAGTTGCGGATCAGGCCTTGGACCGGCCAGGCGGCCGCGTCGCCCAGGGCGCAGATGGTGTGACCTTCGATCTGCTTGGTCACCTCGAACAGCATGTCGATCTCGCGCTTCTGGGCGCGGCCTTCGACCATGCGTTCCATGACGCGCATCATCCAGCCGGTGCCTTCGCGGCAGGGCGTGCACTGGCCGCAGCTCTCGTGCTTGAAGAAAGCCTGAATGCGCCAGATCGCCTTGATGATGTCGGTGGACTTGTCCATCACGACCATGCCGCCGGTGCCGAACGAGGATTTCTTCTCGCGCAGGCCGTCGAAATCCATGATCGCGGTGCGCATGTCTTCGCCGCGCACCACAGGACACGAAGCGCCGCCGGGGATGACGGCGAGCAAGTTGTCCCAGCCGCCGCGAATGCCGCCGCAGTGCTTCTCGATCAGTTCCTCGAACGTGCAGCCGAGGGCCTCTTCGAACACGGCCGGCTTGTTGACGTGGCCGGAGGCCATGAACAGCTTGGTGCCGGTGTTGTTGGGGCGGCCGATGCCGGCGAACCAGGCGCCGCCGCGGCGCAGGATTTCGGGCACAACGGCGATCGATTCGACGTTGTTGACGGTAGTGGGGTTTCCGTAGACGCCCATTGCAGCCGGGAACGGCGGCTTCAGACGGGGCTGGCCCTTCTTGCCCTCGAGCGACTCCATCAGCGCGGTTTCCTCGCCGCAGATGTAGGCGCCGGCTCCGTGGTGGACGACGATCTCGAAGTCCCAGCCGTGGATGTTGTTCTTGCCGATCAGCTTCGCATCGTAGGCCTGCTGGACGGCGGCTTCGAAGTTGTGGCGCTCACGGATGAACTCGCCGCGGATGTAGACATAGGCGATGTGAGCGCCCATGGCGCGGCCGGCGAGCAGGCAGCCCTCGATCAGGTGATGGGGGTCGTGCCGCAGGATCTCGCGATCCTTGCAGGTGCCGGGCTCGGACTCGTCGGCGTTTACGAGGAGTTGGCTGGGGCGGCCGTCATTGACGCCCTCCTTCGGCATGAAGGTCCATTTGAGCGCCGTCGGGAAACCGGCGCCGCCGCGGCCGCGCAGGCCGGAGCCCTTGACCTCGTTGACGATCCAGTCTCGACCGTTGTCGATGAACTTTTTCGTATCCTGCCAACCGCCGCGAGCGCGGGCGCCTTCAAGGCCCCAGTCTCGCTGGCCGTAGAGGTTGGTGAAGATGCGGTCCTGGTCTGCGAGCATCAGCGGGGATCCTTGCCGAAGCGCCTGATGTATTCGGCGACGCCGCCGGTGGCGAGAGCGTCGGCCTGTTCGAGCCACCTGTCGCGGGTGACGCGGCCCTTGAAGCCGAGTTCGCCTTCCACAGCTGCGATCTGCTCGGGCGTGAGCTTCGCGACTTGCGCCCAAGTTGTGATGCCGACCGCGTTCATGTTGCGCTCGAGCACGGGACCAACGCCAGCGATGAGCTTGAGGTCATCACTCGCGCCTGCCGGGGCATCGAACAGCTGCCGCGGCGTCTTCTTGCCGCCGGTAGATGCGCCACCATCAAGCTTGCCGGCCGACGACTCGGCGCCCGTGGCGTCTTCGCGCATGGCCTTGTTCGGCTCGCCGTCGGCGTGCGCGGCGGCGCTGGCCTCGCTCCGGGCCGCGTCTGCCCTGGCCTCGGACACCTTCGGGGAGCCGGGCGGCCCCTTCAGGCCCGGAGCGGACTCCGCGGGAATCTCGTTCTTGCGACCGGGAGTGGTCGGCTCCTGGGCCTTGGCCGGTTCAGCCGGCTTCGGAGCAGTCGCGGCAGCGGCAGCAGCGGCCGGAGCCGCATCGGGCGGTGGCGGCGGCGGCGGAAATGGCTTGTAGGTACGCTCGGTCGTCGGCTCTTCGAGCAGCGTCGTCTGCCCACCTTCCGCCGCGGCGTTCAGGCGGTCGACGCCCTGCGGGCCGGGCTTCACTTCATGGCCCTTTCCGGCGGCGAACCGGTCGATAATGGCCTCGAGGCGCTCCGGCGTCAGGTCTTCATAAGTGTCGGAACCGATGGTGACCATCGGGGCGTTGACACAGGCGCCAGCGCACTCGACCTCTTCCCAGCTGAGTGTGCCTTCGGCATTGGTCTCGAACGGGCTGTGGTTGATGCGGCGCTCGCAGACGTGCCGCAGTTCCTCGGCGCCGCGCAGCATGCAGGGCGTCGTTCCGCATACCTGCACATGCGCCAGCGTGCCAACCGGCTTGAGCTGGAACTGGGTGTAGAAGGTCGCGACTTCGAGCACGCGAATGTACGGCATGCTCAGGAGCTTGGCGACATATTCGATGGCGGCGCGGGTGACCCAGCCATCCTGCTCCTGAGCCCGGAACAGCACCGGGATCACGGCGGACTGCTGACGGCCCGGCGGATACTCGGCCATCTTCTTTTCGGCCCAGGCCTGATTGTCCGCCGAGAAGGCGAAGGCGGCGGGCTGGACATTTTCTGCGGCTAGGCGGCGGACAGACATTTACCGATCGACCTCACCGAAGACGATATCAAGCGAACCCAGGATGGCCGAAACGTCGGCCAGCATGTGTCCGCGACAGAGGAAGTCCATGGCGCTGAGATGCGCAAAGCCCGGGGCCTTGATCTTGCAGCGGTAGGGCTTGTTGGTGCCATCGGCCACCAGATAGACGCCGAATTCGCCCTTGGGCGCCTCGACGGCGGCGTAAACCTCACCTGCCGGGACCTTGTAGCCCTCGGTGTAGAGCTTGAAGTGATGGATCAGGGCTTCCATCGACTGCTTCATCTCACCGCGATTGGGAGGCACCACCTTGCCGTCGGTCGACGACACGGGCCCCTTCCCCGCCGGCGAGCTCAACAGCGCGACCACCTGCTTCATGATGCGGATCGACTGGCGTATTTCGTCCATGCGGACGAGATAGCGATCATAGCAATCGCCGTTCTTGCCCACCGGAATGTCGAACTCGAGCTGGTCGTAGCACTCGTAGGGCTGCGCCTTGCGCAGGTCCCAGGCGGCGCCAGAGCCACGGATCATGACGCCCGAAAAGCCCCACTTCCATGCGTCCTCAAGCGAGACGACGCCGATATCGGCGTTGCGCTGCATGTAGATGCGGTTGCCGGTCATCAGGCTCTCGAGGTCGTCGCAGACCTTGAGGAACGGGTCGCAGAAGGCGCCGATATCATCGATCAGAGCCTGCGGGATATCCTGGTGCACGCCACCGGGACGGAAATAGGCCGCATGCATGCGGCTGCCCGACGCCCGCTCGTAGAAGATCATCAGCTTTTCGCGCTCGTCGAAACCCCAAAGCGGCGGGGTGAGCGCGCCAACGTCGAGCGCCTGGGTGGTGGTATTGAGGATGTGGCTGAGCAGGCGGCCGATCTCGCAGTAGAGCACGCGGATCAGCTGACCGCGGAACGGCACGGTGATGCCGAGCAGCTTTTCGACCGCGAGGCAGAACGCGTGTTCCTGATTCATCGGCGCCACGTAGTCGAGGCGATCGAAGTACGGAACGGCCTGCAGGTAGGTCTTGGTCTCGATCAGCTTTTCGGTACCGCGGTGCAGCAGCCCGATATGCGGATCGACCCGTTCGACGACTTCGCCGTCAAGCTCCAGAACAAGGCGCAGCACGCCGTGCGCCGCCGGATGCTGCGGGCCGAAGTTGATCGTGAAGTTTCTGACGTCTGCTTCGACGCTCATTGCTTGGCCTTCTCGTCGCCGGGGAGCACGTAGTCGGTACCCTCCCAAGGTGACAGGTAGTCGAACTGGCGGAATTCCTGCGCGAGCTTCACCGGCTCGTAGACGACGCGCTTGCGCTCTTCGTCATAGCGGACTTCGACATAACCGGTGGTCGGGAAGTCCTTGCGGAGCGGGTAGCCGTCGAAACCGTAGTCGGTGAGGATGCGGCGCAGGTCGGGATTGCCGGAAAACAGGATGCCGTAGAGGTCGTATGCCTCGCGCTCGTACCATGCCGCACCCGGGAACAGACCGGTCAGCGAGAGCACCGGCTCATCCTCATCGGTCGTCAGCTTCACGCGCACCCGCAGGTTCTGCTTGGGGCTGAGCAGGTGGTAGACCACCTCGAAGCGCTCGTCGCGCTCGGGGTAATCGACGCCGGCTATATCGACGATTGAGATAAAGCCCTCATGGTCATGCAAGAAGGTAATCACATCGACGATGGCGCTGCGCGCCACAACCACGGTCAGCTCGCCATAGGCGAGACCGTGGTCGAGAATGGATTCGCCCAGCTGGTTGCGCACGCGTTCCGCGAGCGCCGCGAGCGGTGATGTATCGGCAGCGTCTGCCATTTGCCGGGTCGTCCTAGCGTTCGATCGTGCCGGTGCGGCGGATTTTCTTCTGCAGCATGAGCAGGCCGTAGAGCAGTGCCTCGGCCGTGGGAGGGCAGCCGGGGACGTAGACGTCGACCGGAACAACCCGGTCGCAGCCGCGCACCACGGAATACGAATAGTGATAGTAGCCGCCACCGTTGGCGCAGCTGCCCATCGAGACCACGTAGCGCGGCTCGGGCATCTGGTCGTAGACCTTGCGCAGCGCCGGAGCCATCTTGTTGGTCAGGGTGCCGGCGACGATCATCACGTCCGACTGGCGCGGCGACGCACGCGGCGCGAGGCCGAAGCGCTCGACGTCGTAGCGCGGCATCGACATCTGGATCATCTCGACGGCGCAGCAGGCGAGGCCGAACGTCATCCACATCAGCGAGCCGGTGCGGGCCCAGTTGATGAGCTCGTCGGTCGAGGTGACGAGGAAGCCCTTGTCGGCCAGCTCGTTGTTGATCTCGGTGAAGAACGGATCGTTGGCACCGATCGGCTTGCCGGTAGCGGGGTCGAGAACGCCGCGGGGCGCTGGAGCGATGAGAGTGCCCCCCTCAGCGGTCAATCCCATTCGAGCGCGCCTTTCTTCCATTCGTAGATAAACCCAACCGTCAGGACGCCGAGGAAGATCATCATCGACCAGAAGCCGAACCAGCCTACGTCCTTGAAGGCCAGCGCCCACGGAAAGAGGAAAGCCACTTCGAGATCGAAGATGATGAACAGGATCGCGACGAGGTAGAAACGGGCGTCGAACTTCATGCGCGCATCGTCGAACGCATCGAAGCCACACTCGTAGGCCGAGACCTTTTCCGGGTCCGGATTCTTGTAGGCGACGAGGAAGGGAGCGACCATAAGGGCCAGGCCGATAAGGGCAGACAGGCCGATGAAGATGATGATCGGCAGGTAGTTGCTGAGCAACTCGTTCATGGTTTTGCCTACGGGTCTGTCCGGCAGGAGACGCCGGTTCCGTGCGGCCGATGGGGCGATTGTGGGGCCCAAGAGCGACACAGTTCAGTGTGCTCCGGGCTTATCCCACGGCATCCGGCGTTTCAAGGAAAACAAAACCTGAGTTTTTAGGTCCAATTATTATCCGGTTCCTGCCGCGAATTCCTGCCCGCAACGAGGGCCGCAAACCAAGAAGGCCCCGCACGCGCGGGGCCTACGATACGTGATCCGGGCTGGTGGCTCAGAAGTGCCAGTTGAAGCCGATCCTGGCCACATGGGCATCTTCGGCACTGGTGTCGAAGTCCCACTGGTACTGGTACTCAGCCTTCAGCGAGAAGTCCTCGGTCAGCTTGACCTCGGCACCGACGCCGACCGGCACGTAGGCCTCGGTGTCGGAGTTCGCGCCGATACCGGCGAGGCCGTAGAAGGCAAAGTTCTCGACGGCGAAGCCGAGCTTGCCGTTCACCTGACCCTGCCAGGAGTCGTCGTCCAGCCACTGGACCGAGCCTTCGACGCCGGCCAGCAGGTTATCGCTGACCATGGCGTTCACGCCGAGGTTGGCACCGAGGCCGTAGATCGAATCGGTCTGGCCCGAAATGAACAGACCGGCATAGGGGCCGTTCCAATCCACTGCCGAGTAGTTGTCGACGACAACCGGAGCCGGGGCGGTATCGATAAGCAGGTCAGCCGCCGAAGCTGCCGACGAAACGCCAGCGACCGCAACGGTAGCCAGCAGGGCGAGCTTGAAAGTGCGCATGTACAGTTCCTTAGTCAGAGTAGACAGCGGTGAGGTAGGCCGCGTGTACCGGTGGAGCAAGCGCGGTCAGGCACTCCGAGTTCCCGGGGACCGGCGAATGGAAAGGCGTGTTGCGGAACCGACACACGATGTGGCGACACCGTGGCGAGGCGTGGGCCATTATGCGGCCAAGGGAGTTTTGGCCCGCCACAATGCATCTGGAGAACTGATCGATTCTAGAAGTGGAAGCGCGCGCCGAGGGTCAACTGGTCCCTGGTGGTGTCGTCCGTCTGGTCGAAGCCGCGCAGATACTGGGCATTCAGCGAAAGCTGGTCGTTGACGGCAAATTCAATGCCGCCGCCCGCCAGCAGGTCGCCCTCGCCGCCAGCAAGGTCCCAGCCATAACCGGCTGCCGCATAGAGCAGGATGTCTTCGTCGAGCGCGAGGCCGGCGCGCCCGATGACCGATCCGTAGGCGGTATCGACAGTGTCGCCCGCCAGCCCCTGCAGGTTGACCTCGGCGCCGACCAGAACGAAGTCGATCTCAGCGTTGACGCCGACGCTGACGCCGAGCCCGAGATGTGCATCGCCTGCCTCTGACCGCTGGGTGACGCCATAGACGCCTGCATAGAAGCCGCTCCAATCGTTGGCCACATCGGTCATCGGCATGCTGCGGCCGGTCGATTCGACCGACACCATGATGGGGTCGGCAGCGGACGCGACCAACGGAAGCGCCGCGAGGGTAATGGCAGTAACGAGTATCCTCAGCATGTCGCTTGCTCCCTTCCTGCGCTCTACAACGTGGGGGGACTGAAACCCGCTGCAGTCTGTTTCAATCTTGCCTGCGTGAGAGATCGGAAGGGATGGAACGGCAATCAAGACCGGAGCTGCGTCGGGGGCACGGCTGTTCACTTCCGGGGCGCCTGACGGTAAGCTGCGCGCGAAGGCTGCGGCTTTCGCAGCATCAAGGTCACACCGGCGCGCAAACTGCGGGGCGGATGCGGTGCGGGCAAAGCGTAAGGCAGCAGGCACTCGACTTACCGATTCCACGTCGGCATGATTTGTCCGATGAGGACTAAATGGCTGTGACCAAAGCGCAGATAGCAGTGTGGGGATTGATCGCCGGACTGTCGGTCTGGGGGGTCAATATGCTTTCGCGCGTGAAGCTGCCCGACGACGTACTGACGCCAGCCCCCGTCGCGGCCGCCGTGGCCATCGAACAGCAGCCGCGGTCGGTGCTTCCCGAGCAGCAGGCCGTCCGGCCGGTCGCGGTTCTGCCTGCGAACATTCCCGAGTTTCCCTTTCCGGATGACCTGGTGACCGTCACGGTTGCCGAGCCGGAACCGACGCCGGCGCCGCGCGAGGTTGAGAGCTTCGCGGAGGTTCCAACTGACGCGATTCCAGAGATTTCGGCCTTCGAGGGTGAGACCGAGCTGATCGGGCAACCGGCGGCGGTGGCGGAACTCGCCTCAGAACCCGATCCGGTTGCGTCCACGGTTGAACAGCCGCCGATTCCGAGACCTGCGCGGCCGATGATGGCGCGGGCGGTGGAAGCGGTGCCCCTCGCAGAGGTGAAGACGCTGTATGTGGTCGCCGACATGCTCAACGTCCGCGCGGTACCCTCGACCACGGGCCCCGTACTGCAGAAGTTGCCGCAGGGCTTCGCCGTGGCGCCGCGACAGCGCGCCAACGAGTGGATCGGCTTCCTGATGCAGGACGGATCCACCGGATGGATGCGGACCGATTATCTTTCGGACACGATGCCGGCCCCCTCGGAAGCGCAGGCAGAGACGACTGTACCGACCGGCACCGAGCCGATGAACCTGATGATGTAGGGTATCGGGTCCAGCGCACCGCTGGACGCCAACCGCAATTTTCAACACTATGAGAAAGGGTGGCGCGAGAGACGGGGCTCGAACCCGCGACCTCCGGCGTGACAGGCCGGCGCTCTAACCAACTGAGCTACTCCCGCAGCAGCTGCGAACCAGTCGTTCGCTGCAACGTGGCGTCCGTTTAGAGGCGCCTCCCGAAGGTGTCAAGCGACAAAATCCGGCTTGTTCCACGCGTTGTGGGAAACTGTGGAAGTGATGGTCGAGAAGCACCCGGACACCGGCGACTTAGGTCAGGTGTCGGCAGGCCCAAGCAGGCGTTTTTTCGCGAACGCCCTGCCGGAATGAGACTTGAGGTACGCCTCGAACTCCAGCGCCTGATGCTTGCGCGGGGTAGGAACTTGTAGGTGTGGGGTAGTTTGCCCGAGTTGTGCTCGGCAATCCGACGCTTCATGTCTTCAGTGGCGCCGGTGTATTCCTGGGTGGGGGCGCTTAGGCTTCGCAGGATGTAGACATGCCAATTACCGCACCGTCTCGCCGTTGCTCCGTGATTCCGGGCCCTGCGTAGCGGCGCCACGCGTAGCCCGCAGGGCGAAGCGTGGTGGGCGGTGACGGTCTCGAACCGCCGACCCTCTCGGTGTAAACGAGATGCTCTACCAACTGAGCTAACCGCCCGGCGCCAATGCGGCGCCTAAGTAGGGTGTTGCGAGGTCGGCGTCAACCGGCCCCTGCCCTGTCGTCGCGAACGCCCGAAAAAGCTATGGCCCCGGCTCTTGAGCTCGGGGCCACGCATAAGTCCGGCTACCTTCCGCGAAGGCGAGACGGCGATCTCAGTTGATCGCGTCCTTGAGGCCCTTGCCGGGCTTGAACTTGGCCTGGTTGGAGGCCGGAATCTGGATCTCGGCGCCAGTCGCTGGGTTGCGGCCGACCGAGGCCTTGCGCTGGGAGACGGCGAACGTGCCGAAACCGACCAGGCGCACTTCCTCACCGGCCTTCAGCGACGCGGTGATCGCATCGAACACGGCATCGACTGCCTCACCGGCCTGAGCCTTGGTGAGATCAGCCTTTTCGGCGACCATGCCGATCAGATCATTCTTGTTAGACATTCTGTTTCCTCACTGTGGGATTGCCCGCCTTCGCTGGCGAACCGAAACGGCGTGAACCTTCTTCGATTCTATGGCGAACGCAAGGAAATCCGGGCTTTTTTGCCCATGCGCCCCCGCAATTCTGTTAATGAACCGTCAATTCTGGCTCAACTTTGGCGAGGCTGGGGCGCCCGTGTGGCGACCGCCCCTCGACGCAGACCCAATAGCAGCGGCAGTGACAGCAGGTATACAGCGCCGCCGGCCCTCCAGACAAGGCCGCGCCAGGTCTGCTTGAGCTGGAAATGAGGATGAAAAAAGGAGCGCGCCAAACAGTGCACGAGGGCAAAAGGCTAACCGGCCACCTTCTGCGACTTCCTGCATGTCCGAATCGGCGTGCGGAGCGGTGAACGACCGCAAGTTTGTGGCTCTGGGAAGCTGAGGCAGGTAGGCGGATGGTCCGGGGCCCCGCTCAGCGCCAGCGACCGTAGCGCCAGGGAAGATACCAGCGCCCTGCTCCCGGCAGCGCCTCGGGGACCGGATCGTGACCGTGGGTGCCACCCGGCCGGCAGCGGGTGATGCGGGCGAGCCCGATCCAGCCGCCGGGCCAGAAGCCGAAGCGCCAGATCGCATCGCGGGTGAATTCCGAACAGCTCGGCGCATGGCGGCAGTTGCGCCCGACGAACATGCTGAGCGAGTAGCGGTAGCCCTGGATCAGCAGCCAGGCAGCCGACTTGAACGGCAGGTCGATCAAGTACCAGAAGCGGTCCATCAGGCTGCCGTGGCTTCCAGCTTGTCGAGCGCGTCACAGAGGGCGTCGAAGACCAGCAGGGTCGAGGCGTGACGGGGGCGGTAGTCGCGCACCGGCTCGAGATACTTCAGGTCAACCCAGCGTTCCCCGGAGGGCGCTGGAGCGCCGGCCTTGAGCATGGCCGTCATCTCGTCGCGGACGCGTCGGAACTCTGCAACCGGAGTGCCGACCACATGGGTGGCGACGATCGCCGCGGACGTCTGGCCGAGGGCGCACGCCTGCACCTCGTGGCCGTAGCCGCAAATGAGTCCGTCTTCGACCCGCACGTCGACCTCGATGACCGAGCCGCAGACCCGGCTGACCCGTCGGGCGCTGGCCTGCGCGTCGGCCAATCGGCCCGGCCTTGGCTGGTTGCCCGCCAGGTCGAGTATCTTTTCGGAATAGAGATCGCTGAGTTCGACCATCGTCGCGAAACTGTTTCTTGAGCGCGCTCGTATTGCACCCATATAGTGTGGAACACATCTGAAGTCAGCGGCGTCCGCGTCCCTGACCTGCCGTGAACCGCCAGGCGGCTGACATGCCGCTGGAAATTGACCGGGGGAAGCCAAATGGACGCCTGCGCCAAGCCGCGCCTGCCTGCAACTGCAATTGCCACAATCCAGCGCCCGAGCCGCGAAGAGGCAGAGGCCGCCGTTCGCACGCTGCTCGCCTGGGCCGGCGACGATCCGGGCCGCGAAGGCTTGCTCGAGACACCACGACGCGTCACCAAGGCGTTTGGTGAGTTCTTCGCCGGCTACGAGCAGGATCCGGGCGAGGTGCTAGCCAAGACCTTCAAGGAGGTCGGCGGCTACGACGACATCGTGCTGGTCAAGGACATCCCGTTCTCGTCGCACTGCGAACACCACATGGTGCCGTTCGTCGGCAAGGTGCACATCGCCTACCTGCCGCATGACGGCGTAGTGGGTCTGTCAAAGCTGGCGCGACTGGTCGAAGTCTATGCCCGCCGGCTACAGGTGCAGGAGAACATGACGGCGCAGATCATCGACGCGGTGAACGAGCACCTCAATCCCCGCGGCGCCGCAGTTGTGGTTGAAGCCGAGCATATGTGCATGTCGATGCGCGGCGTGCGGGCGCATGGCGCCTCGACGGTGACGCAGCGCTTCACCGGGGTGTTCGCCGAGGAGCGGGACGAACGCGAGCGGTTCTACCAGTTGCTGGGCCGGCGAGGCTGAGCTCCCTGCCCGCACCGCAACCGCGATCAAACGCGTCGGCGCCGAAGCTGCGATAGACCGGTTGCCCCAAGTGAGCAGCCGAACCGACATGTCCATCATCGATCGCACCATCTGGCTCATCGAAACCCGCGCGGGCCACCCGCTCGGGCTCGATGAGCTGGCCGAGCATGCAGGCGTGTCGCGCTCGCACCTGTCCCGTGTCTTCCCCGTCGCCACCGGTCATTCGTTGTTCGGTTACCTGCGGGCGCGCCGCCTGTCAGAAGCGGCAAAGGCCCTGGCGGGCGGCGCGGCCGACATCCTGTCGGTAGCGCTCGATGCGGGGTACGGCTCTCACGAGGCGTTCACCCGTGCCTTTCGCGAGCAGTTCGGGCTGACGCCCGAGGAACTGCGGCGTCGCGGCACGATCTCCGCCATCGCCATCGTCGAGGCCCTGCCCATGAGCGACCAGACCAAGACCGACCTCATCCACTCCGTCATCGAAGCCCGTGCCGCGATACGGTTCGCCGGACTAGTCGAACGAATTGACATGTCCAATCCAGGCGGCTTCGCCGCGCTCTGGCAGAAGTTCGGCCAGCACTTGGGACATATCCCCGGCGCAACGGCACCGGCCGCCTACGGCATCGTGGCCAGCGCCGGCGACACCAGTTGCGAGTACATGGCGGGCGTGGAGCTGGTCAGCAGTGCCGACCTGCCGCCGGGCTTTCGTGAACTGCGCGCGCTAGCCCGGCGCTGGGCGCGCTTCGGCCACCGTGGTCATGTGTCGACCATCCGCTCGACCATCCGGGCGATCTACGACCAGTGGCTGCCCGGTTCGGGCGAGACGCAGGCGGATGAGCTCAGCTTCATCGAGTTCTATGGTCCGGACTTCAACCCCATGACCGGGCTTGGCACCTGCGAGATCTGGATCGGCCTCAGGGACTGATACCAAGTGTCATTAATTAGAACTCATTGGCCCAATCACGGAGGCCGATGGACATGATTTTCCAGGGCTGATCGACGAGCTTGTTCCAAGCGTCGCAGCAGTGGTCGAGGATGTCTTCGTGGGAGGCGAACACCCGGTTCGAGAG